>JANLQZ010000448.1:0-3130 GCA_031368125.1 Betaproteobacteria bacterium | reverse complement strand
GCCAGTTTTTCGAGCACCTCTTCGTCGGTGCTGGGCGCCCCGGTGGCGGTTTTCTTGACCACCGGCAGTCCCAGCTTGCCAAAGAATATTTCGCCGATCTGCTTCGGGCTGCCGAGGTTGAAGGGTTGCCCGGCCAGCGTGTGCGCCTCGGCCTCCAGCTGCATGATGCGTTGCCCCAGGTCGTGGCTCTGGGCGGCCAGCGTCGGAGCGTCGATCAGCACGCCGTTGCGCTCGATCCGGTACAGGGCTTCGCTGCTGTCGATCTCGAGCCGGTAGATGAACGACAAGCGTGTATTGGCCTGCAGACGCGGCCACAAGGCCAGATGCACGTCGAGCGTCTGGTCGGAGTCTTCGCATGAATACTCGGCCGCCCGGGCGATGTCGACCTGGTCGAACCCGATCTGGTGCGCGCCCTTGCCACACAGGTCCTCGTAGCTGATGCCCTTGCGCCCGACATGGCGCTCGGCCAGGCTCGACAGGCCATGCGGCTTGTGCACTTCGAGCACGTAACTCTGCAGCATGGTGTCGTGTTCGTAACCCTGCACCTCGATGCCATGGTTGGCGAATACGTGGCGGTCGTATTTGACATGTTGCCCGAGTTTCTTGCGCCGGCCATCTACGAGCCAGGGTTTCAGCCTGGCCAGTACCTCATCGCGCGGCAGCTGGTCGGGCACGCCCGGGTACCGGTGCGCCAGTGGCACGTAGGCCGCCTCCCCTGGCGACACACTGAAGCTGACGCCGACAATCTCGGCGCGCATTTCATCGAGCGAGGTGGTTTCGGTGTCCAGCGCGACCAGGTCGGCGGCGAGCAGCTTCTGCAACCAGCCATCGAACTGCTCCCAGGTCAGCACCGTGTCGTATTGCAGCGCCCCGGCCCTGGATACGGCGGCGCCAACCGCCGCCTCGGCGTCGTCCACCGGACCCGCCGCGCGTTGCACGCCGGCCGCCACGACGCCTTCAGCCGACCGATTGGCGCCGGTGCCGCCCACGGCGTCGCCCAGCGTGCGCGCCAGTCCCTTGAACCCGTATCTTTCGTAGAAGGCCTTCAGGCCGGCCGCATCGGGCGACCCGACCGCGATCGCGTCCAGCGCGGGAAGCCCTTCGACCCAGCCGTCCAGGTCGCAATCGGTCTTGACCGTCAACAGCGCGCGGCCGGTGGGCAACCAGTCGAGCGCCTTGCGCAGGTTCTCGCCCACCACGCCCTTGATGTCGTGCGCGTGCGCCACCACCCCCTCGAGCGAACCGTATTCCTGCAGCCATTTGGCCGCCGTCTTGGGGCCCACCTTGTCCACACCCGGGACGTTATCCACCGCATCACCCACCAGCGTCTGGAAGTCGACCATCAAGCGCGCCGGCACGCCGAACTCGGCCTCCACGCCGGCCAGGTCGCGGCGCCGGCCGTTCATCGTGTCGATGATCGTGATGTGCTGGTCGACCAGCTGGGCCAGGTCCTTGTCGCCGCTGGAGACGATGACCGTGATGCCCTGCGCCGCTGCCGTGACCGCCAGGGTGCCGATCACGTCGTCGGCCTCCACTCCCGGCACGTCGAGCACTTTCCAGCCCAGCAGCCGGACGACTTCATGGATCGGGGGGATCTGCGAGCGCAGGTCGTCGGGCATCGGGGCGCGATGGCCCTTGTACTGCGGATAGATCGCGTCGCGAAAGGTCGGGCCGCTGGCATCGAACACGCAGGCCGCGTAGTCGGACCGCACTTCCTTGCGCAGGCTCTGCATCATGTTGACCATGCCGCGGATGGCCCCGGTGGCCGGGCTCGAGGGATCGTCGGGAACGGCGCGCAGGTCGGGCATCGCGTGGTAGGCACGGTACAGGTAGCTGGAACCATCGACCAGCAGCAGCGTTGCGGCGCTCGCCGGCGCCTGCGGTTCGTTCTGTGGGGTGGCATCACTCATGCCTGCATTTTGCCTGCGACGGCGGCTGCGCACGGTGGTTCTACAATCGACCGATGTCCAACGTCCTCCTTTTCGCGCCCACGGTGCTGGTAATTTGCCTTGGCGTTGCGGGCCCGGCCACGGCGCAGGCGCCCGGTCCGGATAACCAGGCCGGCTCCGCCGCCAATGCCACATCCAGGACCGACCGCCGGATCGAACGGATCCACATCGAGGACTCCGGCGCACGCATCGACGAACTGCGCGTCGGGGGAGAAACCCAGAGCATCACGGTGTCGCCCAAGGGGGGCATGCCAGCCTACGACATCCTGCCGGCCGGCGCAAACCTCGGCCCGGCGGCCATCGACCGCGGCAGTTCGGCGGCAGCCGGCGGCACGCGGGTCTGGAAGATCCTTGGCTTTTAGGCTCGGGGTTGTTGCCACATGGCGGTGTACACCGAGGTCTCGCTTGACGACGCCGGCTCCCTGACAGCCCGACTGGGCCTGGGCCATTTGCAGTCGCTGCAGGGTTGCCCGGGCGGCATCGAAAATACCAACTATTTCGTCACCACGGACCAGGGCGAGTTCGTGCTGACGCTGTTCGAACGCCTGAGCTTCGAGCAGTTGCCGTTCTACCTGGCGTTGATGAAGCACCTGGCGGCGCGGGCCATCCCGGTACCCGATCCGGCGCCGGACACGTCCGGCATCTACCTGCATTCGCTGCATGGCAAACCCGCCACGGTGGTGAACCGCCTACCGGGAAGCAGCGCATTGGCGCCTGGTGCAACCCATTGCGCGTCGGTCGGCGCCATGCTTGCGCGCATGCACCTGGCCGGTGCCGACTTCGATCTTGCGCAGCCCAATCTGCGCGGGCTGGACTGGTGGAACAAGACCGTGCCGGTGGTGATGCCGTATCTGGACGCCGCGCAGGCCGCGCTGATCCAGAGTGAGCTGGCCTACCAGAACCATGTAGCGGCGTCGGCCGCCTACACGGCGTTGCCACGCGGCCCGATCCACGCCGACCTGTTCCGCGACAACGTGTTGTTCGACCCGGTGGCGCCGCAACCCGACACCCGCGCGCCGCCCCGGCTCAGCGGATTCTTCGACTTCTACTTCGCGGGCGTCGATAGCTGGCTGTTCGACATCGCGGTCTGCCTGAACGACTGGTGTATCGATCTGGAAACCGGCGCCGGCGACGTGCTGCGCGCCGACAGCCTGCTAGGCGCCTACGCCGCCGTGCGCCCG
>JANLQZ010000422.1:0-2914 GCA_031368125.1 Betaproteobacteria bacterium | reverse complement strand
GCGGCATTGGGCGGGCGTTGGTGGATGGTGGCGAACGTAAGCGCGCGGACGAGACTCTTCACGCTCGCGTTTTACGACGCTGGAGTCGGCATTCCCAAAACGTTGCCGCGGAAGTATCCTCTGGAACGAATTCGGGGCGTTCTGTCATTGCTGCCCGGAATTCACCCCGACGATGGGCAAATGATTCGCGCGGCGATGGAGCTAGGCAGAACGCGCACAGACTTGTTAAATCGTGGAAAAGGTCTAATGGATTTGGCAAAATTGATCGACTCGGCTGGGACCGGGTCGATGCAAATATTTAGCCGGAACGGCTCTTATACGTACACGCCCGGTAGCGCAACTCATGCGAACCATGCCGGATTTGTCGAAGGGACGTTGATCGAGTGGCAATTGCCCATAGATACGGCTCTGGAACGCCTATCACAGGAGCTAGCAAATGAACTCACTGAACAAAATTAGTGTCGCACGCGATTTCTCAACAATTCCGCTTGGGAGGTTTCCCGATGATTCGCCGTTCAACGGCGCGACCTTTCGCGAAGAATGGTTAGTGCCTGCGCTAGCCCAGCACAAAGCCATCGAGGTAAACCTCGACGGGGCAGAGGGTTATGGGTCGTCTTTTCTTGAAGAGGCTTTTGGTGGACTGGTTAGGCTTCATGGTTTTAACGCCACAGAGCTAATAGGGCAAATTGCTTTGGTTTCAAATGAAGACCCAACGCTGATCGAGGAGATTCGACAATACATCCGAGAAGCGGTACCGGCGGAGCTAGGTGCAAACGGGACGGTCGAGTCCCGGAGAACCTAGATGGATCCAAAGGCACTGACTTTTGGAGCAATCGCCGGCGCAATAGTTTGGGAAATCCTTAAGCAAACAATTGCCGTTATCGCAAAGCGCACACAGGACTCGCAAGAGTCAAGGCGAAAAATGCTCCGAGACGACGTTGAGCATGTTGTTCGGCTAGTGTGTGAAATCCTCGAAGCGTCCGTGGGGTACTACGCAACTGCATTCGGCACTGAAAGGGCGAGCGAGTTATCGCGGCAAATTAGGGCAAAGTCGAAGACGGCAGGTATGAAGTTGAGCGCCGTAAATGTTCAACTGGTCGCTTTCAACAAACAGCCAGTGGACGTTGGTCTTTGGACGACATTTAAGGCGGCGGCCGCGAGGCATCTTGATGTCAAGAGAAGCGCCGTTTGGAAAGATGACGACCCCCGACTAGCTGAAATTTACAAGGCGGCACATCATGTGCACGGCTCACTGAACCACGCGCGGTACGCGAATGCGTAGCTTCGGCAATGAGGGAGTGCCGCCTTGGCTTTGTCGCGGCGTAGCTTCTTGACCGCGTGCTCGAACGTGGCAACGCGTTTGTCGGTGATGCCGAATATCTCGAAGGAATCGATCCAGAATGGCTGGCCCTGACTGCCTTCATTGGTGGCGTCAGCCCAGGTGCTGCTGAACCTCAACGCGCGGGATTTGATCTCTTTCCGAGACAGCTTGATGGGCTATCGGCCTTGCATGCGATCGCGCCAGTAGTCGGGCTTGCGATGCTGGTGGGCGATGGCAATCACGATCAGGTCATCGCCTTCCAACCCGTAGACCACGCAGTAGGGAAAGCGGTTGAGTCGGCAGCGGCGTGCGTTGGGGCTCAGCGGGTGCCACGCCAATGGAAACCGCTGGATGAGATGGATTGCCTTGAGGGTTTCGATAAGAAAGGCGTTGCCCAGTCCGGGCGCCTGGTCCGCGTACCACGCGATCGCGTCGTCGAGTTCCCGCTGCGCTGGATCAAGCAGCAGGACGTTCATGCAGGATTGGCGAGCTGGTACTTCGCGACCACTTCCGAAAGCGAATTGGCACGGATTTCGCCTCGACGATAGGCTGCCAAACGGTCATCGGCTTCGCGTGCCCACAACGCATCCATGGATGGGTCCGGTGCGTCAAGGCTGTCCAGTATGCGCTCCACCAACGCCATGCGCTCCACGGGTGGTAGCTGGACGGCTTGCTCGCTTAGTGTGATTGCGGTTTGTGACATATCGGGCTCCAGAACATTTCAACTTGCGTACAGCAAATATTACGCCAAGCGAGACGGCATCAGACCTGAACCCGAAGCGTCAACTATTGATTTGGCCAGCCGCACCTCCAACAGCTGCGACGCGATCGCCGGGTCGTCGGCGTCGGTCACCAGCGTCAGCACCAATTCGCTTCCATCCACCTGCACGGCGATGCCCTCGACTTTGGGCGCACCCTGCAAAAACTCCAGCCGGCGCAGCGTTCCGTCCGGCCCCACAACACCCACCGCCGAGCCGGCGCAGTGTCCGTCGTGGTAGCTGCTGTCGGTGATCTCGGCCACGGCGCAAAACACCCACGCTCCTGCGCTCAGGGCGGCGCCGTCGGTCAGACCCAGGGGCACGCCATCGACCGATCCGAGTTCGATGGCCTGGATCGTCTTGGGAGCGGGCGGCGCCGGCTTTTGCCCGGCCAGCCACGGCGCGACCTGGTTCCAGTCCAGGGCGATGCAGGCGTTGCGCGCATCGGCCAGGTTGCCTCGCTGCAACAGGCGCAGTTCGCCGCTGGCGACGAAGGCGCCCTCGATGTTGAGGTCGGCGAAACGCGCGCGCAGCGGGGCGTACAGCGCCGACAGGTCGACCGGCGCGGCGCGCCCGGTGACCGTGCCCTGCGCGTCCAGAGCGATCAGCACGCCGGTTTCGCGCGTGGGCCGCGACCCCGAGCCCAGCGCCAGCAGCGCGCCGTGGGGGCAACCGGGCAGGGGTGGCAACAGCACCAGGCTTTCCAGGTCCGGCTTGGCCGCCTTGCGTTTGCCCTTGCCTTTCGGTAACTCACCTTCGAACAGCCGCAGCAGCCGCACCGGCATGTCGTCGCGGCCGACGGCGTCGAATTGGCCCAGGTGGTGTTCGTCGTCGG
>JANLQZ010000417.1:0-1697 GCA_031368125.1 Betaproteobacteria bacterium | reverse complement strand
AGACGAAACGGATCAACGGTCGAACAAAACTTGCCAGACCCCGGCCGCTGGAAAACCAGATCACCATTTCGCTGTCGCGGTACATGCGCGACAACGTGCCGACGATCGAGATGAACAGGCTCAGGGTCAGTATGGCCGGCGATTGGCCGAGCACCGTGTATCCGAGCACCATCATGACTTCCGCCGGATTGACGCTTCCTCGCGAGGCGAGGCCAACCGTGCGGATCAGGAACATGGTCATCACGATCGTGGCCAGCACGACGACGGTGGCGCCAAAGGCGCGTGCCATTTCCTTGCGGATGGAAGAATGGAATAACATCGGATCGAAGAAAAACGGAGTTTCAGCGCCGACTCACATGTGTGCGCTTGTTGTTCGTATCGAAAAACACAATTATGGACTTTGAACTCAGCCAACTCGACCTCGCGCATGCGGCAACACGCAAGGGCGACGCCTTGATCGTGGTAGTGCCCAAATCATTCAAGGCAGCCGGCGACGTCTTGTCCGACCTGGTTTCCGGCGCATTGAAGGCCGGTGACCTGGAACCCAAGGCGGGCAAACTGCTGCAACTCTACCGCTCCGCCGGGGTGGCGTGTTCGCGCATCATCCTGGCCGGTGTCGAGGAAGGCAATGCCCGCCAGGCGCGCCTGGCGATCGCCGCGGCCTGCGGCGTGCTCAAGTCGGGCGGCGTCAAGAGGGTCGTCGTGTGTTTCGGCTGGCCGGCGTCGCCCGATGGGGTGCACTGCGCGGTCATGGCGGTTGCGGAGTCGACCTACGTCTACACCACGACGAAATCAAAGCCGGAAGGACGCAGTCTGGCGCACGTGTGCATCGGTGTGGCGCAGACCGCACCTGCGCAGGCGAGTTTCGACCATGCGGTCGCGGCCGTGCAGGGTGTGGAACTGGCCAAGGAATGGGCCAACCGGCCAGCCAACCACGCGACACCCTCGATGCTCGCGCAGGCAGCCAAGAGCCTGGGGAAACTGGCACGCATCAAGTGCCAGGTACTGGGCCCGAAACAGGTGGCCAAACTCGGCATGGGTGCGCTGATCGCGGTCGCCAACGGCTCGGCCGAGGAACTGCGTTTTGTGGTACTGCGTTACGACGGCGCGGCCAAGTCACAGGCCCCGACGGTCCTGATCGGCAAGGGAATCACCTTCGATACGGGTGGTATTTCCATCAAGCCCGCGCCGGAAATGGACGAGATGAAATTCGACATGTGCGGCGCCGCCAGTGTCCTGGGTGTGTTCCGAGCGCTCGCCGACCTCAAGCCCGCCATCAATGTCGTGGGGCTTATCCCAAGTTGCGAAAACATGCCCGACGGACGGGCAGTGAAGCCGGGCGATGTGGTGACGAGCATGAGCGGGCAGACGATCGAGATTCTCAACACCGACGCCGAAGGGCGGCTGATCCTGTGCGATGCACTGACCTACGCCGAGCGTTTTCGCCCGCGCGCGGTGATCGACATTGCCACTCTCACCGGTGCCTGCGTGATTGCGTTGGGAGCGGTGCGCAGCGGCATGTTTGCCAGCGCCGATGACCTGGCCAGTGACCTGCTTGCCGCTGGGGAAGCAGCGCAGGACCCATGCTGGCGCATGCCATTGGATGATGACTATGCGGACGGCCTCAAAACCAACTTCGCCGACGTCGCCAATGTGGCAGGCCGCGCGGGCGGCGCCATCACGGCCGCAAAATTCCT
>JANLQZ010000397.1:0-2573 GCA_031368125.1 Betaproteobacteria bacterium | reverse complement strand
TCTCCATCCCGCGGAGTGTTTCATGCGGGTGTGCGAGGCCAAGGGCGACTATTCGTTCATCTACTGCAATGCGCCGCGCAGCGCCGTCGCCGGAAGGCGCTGGCGGCCGGTCGCGGGCCGACTTCCTGCGGTGTTCCCCTGGCACAGTTATGGCGACGGGCAGACCGGCGCCTTGTGTCCGACGCACGTCCGGCTGGATGCCATGGGCCGCTTGCAGGCCGGTGCCGTCCAAGCGGACGCCACCAAGCTCGTTGACTGGTGGTTGCAAAGTGGCAACGCCAGCTCCGCACATGCCGAGGTCACCCATGCCCTGCTCGAACGGCTGAGGTCGGGCGGTTTCACCGGATGCGGCGAGTACCTGCAATTCGCGGAAGGGTATTTCTTTCCGCAATCGGCGCTGCGCCCCGACGAGGAGCCGGTGGTCGTTGTCGCCACCGGCGTGAAATGGGTCCACGGAGCGCCGGCGTTGTTGCTGGCTGCGACGGCGACGGATGGCTACGACTTCCGCGACGTGGGCGTGTTCGTCGGGCGGGTCCCGAAGGACGGCGCGCCGATCAACGTCGCATAACCAATATCCCGGGCAGGCCGACCATTGGCGCTTCGGCGATTGAATCCGGCTACCTTGCATGGCCAGGACCAAGCCGAGCCATGCGTCCAGTGGGCAGGCCGGAACCTGACGCGGGTTGTAGTTCGGAATCAAGGCGCGTAAGCTCCCGCAGGACAGCCGAATCAACCCTTAGGAGCAATGCGATGAGCAACCATGTCTACAAACTGCTCGAACTGACCGGGTCGTCCAGCGTCAGCATCGAAGACGCCGTGAGCACCGCGATCGCCAAGGCGCACGAAACCGTTCGCGGCATCCAGTGGTTCACGGTGACCGAAACCCGGGGCCACGTGGTCGAAGGAAAGGTGGCGCACTGGCAGGTGTCGCTCAAGGTCGGATTCACGCTTGAATAACCGCACGCGCCAACGTGCGCATCCGGGCCGGATGGGCGTCGATGCGTTTTGAGGGTTTCATCCGGTCCTGGAACGAAGAGCGTGCCTTCGGGTTCATTGAACCGGCGCAAGGCGGCCAGGAAGTCTTCGTGCACATCACGGCATTCCCGGCGCGGTCCGGGCGACCGCCATTGAACCAGCGCGTGTCGTTCGAGGTCGAACTGACCCGGGGTGGCAAGAAGCGCGCGAAGAAGGTTGCGCTCGTGTCGCCGGCCCCGGGTCATCAGGACGCGCCCGCGACAACGTGGCACCAAGTGGGGCGGCGCAAGTCTCTTCGCTGTCCCTGCCGTCGTCGTGTTGTACCTCGTGGTCGCCATGGCATGGCGGGTGCCCAGGGTCGTGGCCGTTGGCTACCTTGCCAGCAGCCTCGTCTGCTTCGTCGCCTACGCCGCCGACAAATATGCGGCACGCGCCGGTGGCTGGCGCACCAGGGAAAGCACGCTGCTGCTGGGGCTTGTCGGCGGGTGGCCGGGTGCCCTGCTTGCGCAGCAGTTCATGCGGCACAAGTCCGTCAAGGCATCTTTCCGCGCCGCTTTCTGGCTGACCGTGGCGGTCAACGTCAGCGCGTTCGTGCTGCTGAGTTCGCCCCAGACAGGCGCCTGGCATAGGTTACGGTGAAAGCCGGCTGATTGCCTGCCAGCACGGCGCGCAGCCCGGTGCCCGGTCAACAGTCGCTGCGCTGGTTTGGACAACATTCGCCGAGTCTGGATGGACTGACTGCCGATGGCAGCGCTTCGGAGTGATGTCATGGGCAAACGCGAGGACCCGCCTCAAGGGCGATGTCTGAAAGCGGAATTCCCAAGAATTACCGCATTGACCGGACCACTCGGTTCCCGCAGTCGATCCGGGTGTCCTGGCAATATTCGATCGCAAAGCAGGTCAACGTGTTGGGCGAGCCGAGTTGAAGACTCCGCCTGATATTGTCCTTGCGCGCTTCGACGGCGCAGTCATTGAACGTCTTCTTTGGCGGACCACCGTGCGCCGGTTCACGGGCGATCTCGATCTACATTGCGGTCATGCCCCTGGTTGGACGAAGCCGCTACGCGGAGCAAGCCCGATCCCCCTTCGCAAGATGTAATTCGCATGGTCATGCCGTCAATCCTGTCGGCCTGATTGTGCAGCACATCCCATCGAAGGAACTCCCCCATGATGCCATTGAACGATGCCAGCCCGGCGTTCGAGAAACGTTACGCCATAGGGAATGAATGATGGGTTCATGGGCAGCGGGTGAGGCGTGGGTCCGGTCAGGCAGCTACAGCCGGCTGCTGGCCACGTGCAGCGGTGCTTCTCCATCGAGAAAGCGTGTAATGTTGCGGGCAGCGGCGCGCGCGAGGTCGCCGAAAATGCCCGCGACCATCGGCGAGTTATGCGGGGACCCCAGGACGTTGGGCAGGTCGAGAAACGGATAGTCAAGCGCGAACTTGCCCGCATGCATGGGTTCGGTCCACCACACGTCCAGACAAGCGCGAAAGCCGGGGTTTTGCTTAAGGTGCGCGAACAAGGCAGCTTGCCGTACCAGCGCGGCACGCGACACGTTCACAAGAATGGCGTGGGGCTTGAGCAGGCGCAACTGCCGC
>JANLQZ010000380.1:0-4633 GCA_031368125.1 Betaproteobacteria bacterium | reverse complement strand
GTGTTTCTGGAGGACAAGGAACAGGACGAGTTTCGCCCGGTGGCCCTGCTGGGTCTCACGCCTGGCCAGAACCTGTTTGTGGATTCGACCGGGAAATGGCTGGCCTCCTACATTCCGGCGGTCATCCGGCGCTACCCGTTCACATTGACGCCCAGCAACGATGGCCAGTTCGTCGTTTGTATCGACGAGGCGAGCAGCCTGGTGAACGAGGCGGACGGCGCGGCGTTGTTCGACATCGCCGGCGTGCCGACGCAGGTGATCGACAACGTCAAGCGTTATCTGTCGGAACTGCAGCAGATGGAACAGCTGACACGCGAGTTTTGCCGCTTTCTGAAGGAACACAACATGTTTACGCCGCTGAGTCTGCGGGTGCAGGAGAACGGCGCCGTCAAGACCATCGCCGGCTGTTATGTGATCAATGAGGAACGCCTGAACAATTTGTCCGACGAACTGTTTCTGTCGATCAAGAACAAACGCTACCTGCCGGCGGTTTATGCCCACCTGATTTCGCTGGCCCAGACTGAACGGCTGCTCAAGCTGCAGGAGGGAGCGGTCGCTGCCTCCCGTGGCGAGCCATGAAGACATAGGCATGCCTGCGGTTTACCGAGGCCCGGTGACTTGTCGGCGGCCGCGGGTAAACGGGGAATCAGGGAGCGTGATGGTGTTAGAATTTGCGTCTTTCGCGGCTGTAGCTCAGTTGGATAGAGTACTTGGCTACGAACCAAGGGGTCGTGGGTTCAATTCCTGCCAGCCGCACCAACAAGACAAAGGGCTTGCGTCCCAAAAAGACGCAAGCCCTTTTTGTTGGCTACGCGTACCCATGCAATCGACCGCGGATCGATCCTGACGCCCACCATGAGCAAGGCCTTCACCCGGGAATCGGACAACACGGACGACGAGGACGACTTCGAGTTGCCCGCCTTGGCTGGCGGCGGCAAGAACTACATCACGGCGGCCGGTTACCACCGCCTGCGCGATGAGCTGATGGAGTTGATCGACGTCGAGCGCCCCAAGGTGGTCGAGATCGTGCACTGGGCCGCGAGCAACGGCGACCGTTCCGAAAACGGCGACTACATCTACGGCAAGAAGCGGTTGCGTGAAATCGACCGGCGCATCCGCTTCCTGACCAAGCGGCTGGAAGTGGCAGAGATCACCGATCCGAGCGTGCACCATGGCATCGACCAGGTTTTTTTTGGCGCGACGGTCGCTTATGTCGACGGTGCCGGCAACGAGCGCACGGTGACGATTCTGGGTATCGACGAGTGCGACAGCGCACTTGGCCAGGTGAGTTGGGTCTCGCCGGTCGCGCGCACCCTGCTCAAGGCGCGCGTGGGCGATGTGCTCAACCTCGTGACACCAGCCGGCGTGGAAGAAATCGAGGTGCTGCGGGTGGACTACCCGGCCCCGGGCGCGAAGGACGCCTAGGTCCGCTGCGCGCGCAATACCGAAGGCGTGCGACGCAGGTTGCGCAGCGCGAGCTCCAGATGGGCCTGGTCGCGCACGGCGATCACAAAACGCAGGTCGGTCGCGTCCTGTGCGGCCTCCTGGCCCATGTCGATGTGCGTGATGTCCGCTTCCGCCGCTGCCAATGCCGCAGCCACGCGCGCCAACACGCCCTTGCCATTGACCACGGCCACCACGATCTCGGACTCGAACGGGCGCACCGGGTCGTCGGACCAGTCCACGGCGATGAAGCGCTCGCTGTCCTTGTGTTGCAGCTTGCCGGCGACCGGGCAATCGCGGGTATGCACGACCAGGCCTTCGCCTCGTCCAAGGTACCCGACGATGTTGTCACCAGGGATCGGCCGGCAACAGGTGGAGTAATGGACCGACGCGTTTTCGCTGCCGTCGAGCGTGACAACGCCCTGCGCAATCGCCTCGTGCGACGCAAATCTTTCGCGCGTCAGCAGCAGGGCGTCCGGTTTCTCGCCGGTCTCCTCGGCCAGCAGGGTCACCAACCGCTTCGCCACGATGGTCGCAATGCGTTTGCCCAGGCCGATATCGGTCAGCAGTTCGGAGCGGCTGCGATTGCCAGTGAACCGCAGCAGGCGCTCCCACGTGCTTTGGTGGGTGGGGTCGTCTTCTGGGAACTTCTCGATGCCTTCTGCCCGCAGCGCCTGCGCCAGCAGGCGTTTGCCAAAACCCTCCGACTCGGCGTGCGCGAGCGTCTTGAGGTGGTGCCGGATCTTGGAGCGCGCGCGCCCGGTCCTGACAAAACTCAGCCAGGCCGGATTGGGGCTGGACAGCGGCGCGGTGACCACCTCGACGATGTCGCCATTTTTTAGTTCGGTGCGCAGCGGCACCTGCTCGCCGTTAATGCGCGCGGCCATCGTGCGGTCACCCACGTTGCTGTGGATCGCATACGCGAAGTCCACCACGGTTGCTCCGCGCGGCAGCGACAGGATCTGGCTCTTGGGGGTGAAAACATAGACCGCGTCTGGAAACAGGTCGACCTTGACGTGGTCCCAGAATTCGGTGGCGTCCCCGGTCTCGTGCTGTATGTCCAGCAGCGATTGCAGCCACTGGTTGCCCACGCGGTCAGACGTGGCGCCATCCGGGTTCTTGGCCTTGTAGAGCCAATGCGCCGCGACGCCGGATTCCGCCACCAGATGCATCGATTCGGTTCGCAACTGGAATTCGATGTTGACCCCCGACGGTCCGACCAGGGTGGTGTGCAGCGACTGGTAGCCGTTGAGCTTGGCGATCGCGATATGGTCCTTGAAGCGGCCGGGCACCGGTTTGTAGAGCTGGTGCAGGGTCCCGAGCGCGGCGTAACAATCGATCAGTGTCGGCACGATCAGGCGAAAGCCGTAGATGTCGGTCACCTGCGCAAAACTGAGGTGTTTTTCGTTCATCTTGCGATAGATCGAGAACACCGACTTCTCCCTGCCGGCGATTCGCAGCGCCATGCCGGTTGCCGCAAACGCCGCTTCGAGTTCACGCTGTACCCGCTGGATCAGGTCGCGGCGGCGGCTACGCGCCTTTTCCACCGCTTTGGACAGGATCGCGTGGCGCCAGGGGTGCAGGTAGGCAAAGGCCAGGTCCTGCAGTTCGCGGTAGATCTGGTTGAGGCCGAGGCGGTGCGCGATCGGCGCATAGATGTCCAGCGTCTCGGACGAGATGCGGGCCCACTTGTCACGCGCCACGTTGGCCAGCGTGCGCATGTTGTGCGAGCGGTCCGCGAGCTTGATCAATATGACACGCACGTCGCGGGCCATCGCCAGCAGCATCTTGCGGAACGATTCGGCCTGATTCTCCTCGCGCGTGGTGAAGTGCAGCTTGTCCAGTTTGGTCAGGCCGTCCACGAGTTCCGCCACCGGGGAGCCGAAGCGCTCGATCAGCGCGATCTTCGTGATGCCGCAATCTTCCAGTGCGTCGTGCAGCAGCGCCGCCATCAGGGCCTGCGCGTCCAGCTTCCAGTCCGCGCACTGGGCGGCGACCGCGATCGGATGGGTGATGTACGGCTCGCCACTGTTGCGAATCTGGCCAAGATGCGCTTCGTCGGCAAACTTGTAGGCTTGCCTTACCTTCTCGATGTCACTGGGCGGAAGGTAGTCGAGCTTGGATGTGAGCGCCGCGAAACTCGCCGCCGCCGCGTTGGCCGCCGCCGCGCTGAGCGTGGCGGCGCCGTGGCCCTTGCGGGTCCTCTTCGCAGGTGGCGCGGCGGGAAGATTGAGCGAACTCACCCCCCAAATATAGCCTGCACCACAAAGCTGCGATAGCCAAAAAATAAAGGCACCACAAAGGGTGCCTTTGTGAGGAGCGGCTGAGGCCTCAGAGAGGGACTTTTTTCAACATTTCCAGGCCGATCTTGCCGGCGGCGATCTCGCGCAACGCGGTAACGCCGGGCTTGTTCTTGCTCTCGATCTTGGGTGTATGGCCCTGGCTCAGCATGCGGGCGCGGTAGGTTGCGGCCAGAACCAGCTGGAAGCGGTTGGGAATCTGTGCGAGGCAGTCTTCGACGGTGATACGGGCCATGGGGTCTCCAGATGACGAGGGGGCGCTAGGGAATGTTCAGTGCTTTGAAGGTCGCCGCGCGTGCGCGGCGCTGGACCGCAAACTTGAGGCGCTGCGCATGCGCGATGGCCTTGAGGTCAAAGAGCGCGCGATCAAACGAGTCGTTGATTATAACGAAGTCGAAGTGGTGCACCTGCGCCACCTCGCGCCCGGCATTGCGCAGCCGCAGCTCGATGGTTTCGGCCGAGTCCTCGCCGCGGCGTTCGAGCCGCGAACGCAGTTCCTCCCAACTCGGGGGCAGGATGAAGATGGTCACCGCGTTGGCAAACACGCGCCTGATCGCCATCGCGCCCTGGAAATCGATCTCCAGGACGACGTCCGAGCCTTCCTGCATGCGCTGCGCGATCGCCTGGCGCGACGTACCGTACCGATGCCCATGCACCTCGGCCCACTCCACGAAACCATCCGCCTGCACCATCGCATCGAACTGCGCCGGGGACACGAAGAAATACTCGCGCCCGTCCATTTCCTGTCCGCGCGGCGGCCGCGTGGTATGCGACACCGACGGCCGCACGATCGAATCGAGTTCCAGCAAGGCCTTGACCAGGCTGGATTTGCCGGCCCCGCTGGGAGCCGCAACGACAAACAGGTTTCCAGGATAGTCCATGAAGAATCG
>JANLQZ010000321.1:0-2119 GCA_031368125.1 Betaproteobacteria bacterium | reverse complement strand
AGTGCGCCGCGTCGCCGGAACCCTGCGCCACCTGCAGGGACGTTATGAAACCGAACTGTTGAGCAACCCGCCGCGCGTGCAGTTGCGCTGGATCGGCTCCATCGCGTCCGATTCCGACCTGCCGGCGCTGATCGGCGAGGCGCTGATCCGGCTGCTGATCGAGCAGCAGTTCGTCGCGATGGTGCGCGAAATCGAGCGCCGCGAGGCGGCCCGGCGGCAAGGCACGCCGGTGCCGGCCGGCAAATGAGCGGCAGGCCCGTTCGCGAGGCGACGACACGGTTGCGGCGCACACGCGCCACCGCGCGAAGCGCCTGCGACGTCGTAGCCAATCGCA
Organism: Betaproteobacteria bacterium; assembly: GCA_031368125.1. Taxonomy (GTDB): domain Bacteria; phylum Pseudomonadota; class Gammaproteobacteria; order Burkholderiales; family Burkholderiaceae_C; genus CAISIP01. The sequence goes on along the minus strand of JANLQZ010000321.1, from coordinate 1,785 downwards.
CCGCGGTGCGAAGCACCAAGGGTCCCGTATGAACACCGCGATGCCAGGCCGCGGCCGTGACACTATTCGCACACTGCGTGCCTTGTTGGCCAGCCTCGCCGTGGTCGCGTGTGCCGGATGCGCCTCGGTCGCACCGCGGTCGGCGTCGGACCACGGCGGCGTGGCGACAGAGTTGGCCGCATGCGACGACTGGTTCACGGCGCTGGATGCGCGAGTCGAGCTCGCCGGGGTGCGCGACGCAGGCGCTGCGCAGGTCAAGGGGTTTCCCTATCTGCGCGTGGACCGGTTCACCGCGGCGTTGCGCGACGCGATCGTGCGCGGCGGCACCGATGGCGCCGGCACCGCCGGCCAGGCCGCGCTGCTGCAACGCCTGCTGCAGCTGGACCTGCAGGCGCGCCGCATGGAAATAGCCAACCTGCCGGCGTCGGCGCGCGCGCGACTCGGCTCGGGCACGGGTGGTCCGGAGGTTGCCGGGCTGCTGGCGCACACACAGGGTTGCGCGAAGCGCCTGGCGGCCGCCGACCTTGCCACGCCGGTCCGAATGGCGGCCGTACTGGACCGGCTCTCGGTACCCGACGCCTACGTCACCGGTTACCGAATTGCCGGCCTGTACGCGCTGACCCGGCTGCCGTTCGGCATCGGCGTAAGACGGTTCGAAGCCAGCCAGTACGCCGCATTCGCGCACGACGCGGCTCCCCCAGCCGGCGCAACACGCACGCGCCTGTCGCCGCCAGAGCGCCCGCCGCCCGACAGCATCAGCGCGGCGCGGCTGGGCGACATGCTGGCGAGCGCGCCCGACGACCCGCTGCGCGTGCCGGCGCCATCGTCGGCGCAACTCGAACTGCTGTTCGCGCAATTCGCGCCCAGCTTCGACATCGACGTCGCCAGCGACGACGACCGGCCGGGCGCCCTGGTCTGGCGTGCCGGTGCCGTCGGCGACGCCAGCGCGACACTGAAAGTGGATTCCGCCAATCCGGTGGTCTACCGCCAGACGGCCTACGCCCGTTACGGCGGCTACAACCTGCTGCAGCTGGTCTACACCTTGTGGTTTCCCGCCCGCACCGCGGCACCCGGCGGCGCCGTGGATCTGCTGGCCGGCAAGCTGGACGGGCTGGTGTTTCGCGTCACGCTGGCACCGGACGGAACACCGCTGGTCTACGACAGCATGCACCCCTGTGGTTGCTTCCACATGTTCTTTCCGACTCCGGCCGCGCACGCGAAACCGGCGCCGGCAGCGGAAATCGAATGGGCCTTCAGCCCGCAGTCGCTGCCCGCCGTCGGGGCACAGGATCACCTGGTCCTGCGCATCGCCGCCGGCACCCATTACCTGCAACGCATCAGCGTCGAACCGCTGGATGGCGCCACGCATTACGGCTGGCGCGACTACGACGAGCTGCGTTCGCTGCCAGCGGGACCAGCGGCCCGGCGCAGCACTTTCGGCCCCGATGGATTTATCGCCGGCACCGACCGCACCGAGGCCTGGTTGTTCTGGCCGATGGGCATCGCGCGCGCCGGCGCGATGCGCCAATGGGGCCGGCATGCCACGGCCTTTGTCGGTCGCAGGCACTTCGATGACGCCGACCTGATGCAACAACGCTTCGAGTTCGATCCGGCGCACTGGCGCCGTTGAGCGACATCTGCACCTGCCGCGCCGACGCCAAATCTGGGCGACACCTGCACGTGCCGCGCCGACACCGAATGCCAGCGTGTACGGCGGCCGGCACCGGCCTGGCACCACGACCAGCCCCGAGCCTTCAGGCGGGAGGTGACTCGTGCCGGACCATG
>JANLQZ010000313.1:0-7173 GCA_031368125.1 Betaproteobacteria bacterium | reverse complement strand
CGCCGCCCACTCGCGATCGACCGGGGCGGCCAGATGGGATGAAAGCTTGGCCTGCTGCAATTGAAATCCTCCGAATTGTGACTATGGGCGGCCCCGGTTAGGCCCAATACTGTTCAGTTTGTCCTGCCGGACATGATCCGGCATCCGTGGATTGTGGGTGCTGAAACCCCGGATCCGATCCGGGGCCGCAATGACATGGGTAAAGCGAGCAGTATTGCGGTTAGGCCCGTTTGGTGATCTGTAGTTCCAAGGCTGCCGCGCTTCGCAGGTTTGCGGTTGCGCAGGCTCAATCCGGGTTGCGCCTGGCCAGCGCCTAAAGCGTCTCATTCAAGCCGGGTCAGCGCCTTTTGCGTGGCCCATAACCCACGACGGGTGCAGGGGCTTTAGGTGACCGCTTGCCGCCCGTCGAGGTCGTTCGCCATCCCGGCAAAGGTCGTCATCCCGGCGCGTGCAGTCATTCAGGCGCGTACTGTCATCCCGGCGCGTGCAGTCATTCCGGCGCGTGCAGTCATCCCGGCGCGTGCAGTCATTCCGGCGCGTCCTGTCATCGTGGCGCGTGCTGTCATCCCGGCGAACGCCGGGATCCACGTTGGCGCGGGTTGCCGCAAGCCGAGCCGGGTTTTCGGTCTTCCGGGCCCCGACGGCCCGAATACCAAAACCGTCCCCGCAATGGCGCGTGCGCCCAGGTCGCGGCGCGCCTCTGGTGCGCCGAGAAGCGCAGGGCTCGCGGCCTCGCGCGCAGCGCGACGCGGCCGCAAGACCGAGCATCGCAGGGCAGTCGGGCGCAGCACCGACCGCGCCAGTGAAGCGCTGCGGCATGGGTGCACGCGCCTTTGCTGCGACCAAGGTCGACCGCCAAGCGGCGCCAGTGCCGTGCCTTACGCCGCCACAGGCAGCGGCCCCATCGGTTATCGCCTGGAGCGACGCGGGGATGCACAAAGACCCGCCACCATCAACGGCAACCCGCGCAACCGTGGATCCCGGCCTGCGCCGGGATGCCAGCCTGCGCCGGGATGACGACCTTGCCGGGATCACAACGTCCGCCGGGATGGCGAACGACTGGCATGGGGCGGTGGCGGCTGCCGGATGCTCAGGTCGCGGGAGGCAGGTGTGTCAACCGAGGACGATGTGGTTGGTGACGCCAGCCACGCCGGGCAGAGCGCGCACCGCCGCCTCGGCGGCGCTGCGCTGTTCATGGCTGTGGACCGCACCGGTCAGCGTCACCCAGCCCTTTTCGACCTTGAGCAGGATGCGTTCGGCGCTCACGTGGGCATGCCACTTGAACGCCGCTTCGGCAGCCAGTGCAATGTCCGCGTCGCTGTGCCCCTGGCCCGACTCCGGGCGTACGTCGAGTTCGATCGCGATCGCCCGCACGCCCCCGACGCGCGCGACGGCACGCTCGATGTCGTACTTTTCGGCGTAGCTGTCCAGATGGCCGCTCAGCGTCACGACGCCATCCTTGACCGCGACGCCGACATTGGTCGCGTTGATGGCAGGGTCCCATTCCAGTTCGAAAGTCACGTCGGCTTTCAGCTCGGCATCGGATTTCATGCTGCTCCCGTTCAGGGTTGCCCAATCGAAGGGCGCCAATAACCGCGACCGGCCACAGGGCCGGTCAGTGCCCGAGCCTGAATGCTCCACCCTGTGGTTTGCGCCATGTTTGAGCAGGCGCAATCCGCGCCCAATTCTACGGGCGCCGCAGCCCGCTCAGGGTCCCAGGCTGCTGAAGTCGGAGTCCTCCGGGTCCGTGCCCGGCCGCAGGCCGGCGAAGCCGGAGTCCTCCTTGCGCCTTTGCCGCAGGGCGTCGAAGCCGGAGTCGTCCTTGTCCAGGTGGTGTTCCAGGCCGTAACGTATCAGCGCCGCCATGCTCGGCAGCTGCAGCTTGTCCTGGATCCGGGTCTTGTGGGTGCTGACGGTCTTGATCGACAGGTGCAGTGCCTGCGCGATGTCGGTCAGGCGCTGGCCCAGCACGATGCGCTTCAACACGTCGAGCTCGCGGTCCGACAGTTCGGCCAGGCGCGGCGCCTGCACCTTGCCGCTGAGCTGCCGCACCACGCGTTCGGCCAGGCTCGCCGTGACATAGGTCCCGCCCGCCGCGACCTTGCCCACGGCAGCCACCAGCTCGGTAGAGGCGGTGTCCTTGGTGACATAACCGTTGGCGCCGGCCTTGAACGCACGCAGGGCGTATTGCTCCTCGCTATGCATGCTCAGTACCAGCACTGCCACCGCCGGGAAATCGGACCTGATGCGCCGGATCAGGTCCAGCCCGCTCATGCCGGGCATCGACAGATCGACGATGGCGAGGTCGAAATGCTGCCGGCGCAGGCATTCGAGCGCCTGGAAACCGGTCCCCGCTTCGGTGATGGACCACTCGTGGGCGATCGGGTCCAGGATGCGCTTGAGGCCCTCGCGCACGATGGTGTGGTCGTCGACCATGAGCAGCCCGAAACGGGCATGGGCAGGAGGTTTCTTCATGCGTTGTCCTGCGGCAGGCGGGAGGTGTTGTTGTTGGCCGCATGTGGCAGCGGCAGGCGAAGCGTGATGCGCCGGTCCATCTCGGCTTCCTTGCGCTGCGTGTTGTCGGTGAGCGTCACGCGCAGCGTGGTCGGCGCCCCCGGCGGCGCGACCGCCAGGCAGTCGAGCTGGGCATGAAATGGCGCGCCCGTGCGCCGACGCAGTGCCAGATCGACCCGTTGCGACGCACCGCTCGTCGTCGCCAGCAGCAGATGGCGCTGCCACCTGTCGGCGTCGGATGGCGCAACGGAGCGCGCAAAGCGGCGACCCACCACCGCCTGGCGGTCCTCGCCGAGCATGGCGGCACTGGTCAGGTTCGCGCCGACCACCATGCCTTCACGGTCGAGCGTGACATGACCCACGGGGGCCAGGTCGTAGAGGTCGATGAAACGGTCGCGCGCCGCGGCCAGGTCCAGCTGGGCCTGGCGCAATTCCTTGTTCTGCATCTCCAGTTTCACCTGGTGCACCTGCAGTTCGTGCACCAGCGCCGCGTTGGAGCGCGCCTTGGTCTGCGCAGACGCACTGGTGGCGGCGTGTGACCCGCCGCACGGGCCTGCGGCTGGTGTGCGGCGCTTGCGCAGCGGCGTGTCCATGGCTCAGGGTCTCAGGGTCTCTCGGCCGGCAGCGCGAGGCCGGCCGCTGCCGCTTCCCGCGGCGAGTCGCCCGGACCGGTGGCGGGCTCGGGCGCAGCCAGGTCGAGCGGCAACCGCACGGCGACGCGTCCGCCGCCGCCTGGCGAGTTGCCGATTTCCATCGTTCCACCGAGCATGTAGGCACGCTCGCGAATGCCCATCAGGCCGTGCGAGCCATCGTGGTACATCGACGGTTCCGAGAAGCCGACACCGTTGTCGCGCACGGTCAGCACCAGTTCGCCGTCTTCGTGCCAGATCGCGATCTTCACCTTGGTCGCGTGGGCATGGCGGGCGACATTGGTCAATGCTTCCTGCACCATCCGGTACAACGCGATGGAAACCGCCTGGCCCAGCGGCGGGTCGTCGGAACACAGGCGCAACCGCACCGAGATACCCATGCGGCGCTGCCAGCCTTCGGCCAGCCATTCGATCGCGGCGTTCAGGCCCAGGTCGTCGAGCATCAGCGGGCGCAGGTCGGTCGAGATGCGCCGCACCGAGGCGATCGTTTCGTCGACCATGTTCAGCATCGACGCCCTGCGGTCATCCGAAGCGTCGCTGCGCGCCAGCGTCGAGAGTTCCATCTTGAGCGCCGTGAGCCGTTGGCCCAGTTCGTCGTGCAGTTCGCGCGCGATGCGGCGCCGCTCCTCTTCGCGGGCGGTCACCATGCCAGCCGAAAGCTCCCGCAACTGGTGGCGCGACTGCTCCAGCTCCCGGCGCTCCTCGGTCTGCCGGGTGATGTCCGTGATCACCATTTGCAGTGCCGTGCGTCCGTGGTCGGGCAGGGCCGCCACCGCCATCTCGACGTTGCGCACCGCGCCGTCGCGCTGCACGATGCGCTCGCGCACGATCGGGACCGGCCGGTTGCCCTCCAGCGCCAGCGCCATCGCCGCGCGCACGGCAGGGTGCGATTCAGGGCGCAGCAATTCGTAGACCGAGCGGCCCATGAGTTCCTCGCTGGATTCGGTGCCGAACAGCGCGGCGCAGGCATGGTTGGCGAAATTGATGCGGTCGGCGTCGGTGATCCAGATCGCCACCGGCGCCAGATCGAATATCAGGCGCATGCGCCGGCCCAGTTCGTCCAGTTCAGTCCTCAGGCGGTCGGATTCGCTCAGGTCGAGCACCAGCGCCGCGAAGAAACGGCGCGGGCCGTGCTCGCTGGCGACGTCGAGCTGGCAGATGGTGATGGCGGCCGGAAACTGCTGGCCGTTGGCGCGCAGGCCCGACACGTTGCCGCGCTCGCCCATCGAGCGCTCGACCGTGCCGGCCTCGGCGAAGGCGCGCACATGCTCTGCGTGTTCCCTGCGGTGTTGTGGCGGGACCAACCGGGACAGGTTGCTGCCAAGGATTTCGGCGCTGGTGTAGCCGAACATGCGTTGCGCCGCGGGATTGATCATCACGATGTGCTGCTGCTGGTCGACCGTGATGATCGCCTCGTGCGCGGCACGGACGATGGTGTCGTTTCCAAACCCGGACGGGCTGCGCGCCTGGCCGCGCCAGCCTGATTCCGTCACGGGGCTGCGACCGAACGGCTGCATGCCGGAGCCGGGGGCGTGGTATGGGTCCATGGGAACTGTCCTTGACGCGGGCATTCGGGCTGTTGGTCCATGATAAATCTCCCTGGCCTGCCGCATGCGGTCGCTGGCTTGGGTGCTTGATCTTCATCAAAACAGTTGCCTCTGCGGTCGAGTGGTCCAGCCAGGCCGTTCCCCGCCATTGAAAACCTGTGGCCCGGGCCGGGCCGGATTGCGTTGGCGCACCGGCGCTGCACAAGGGGTCGTTCGGAATAGTCCGAACATGCGTCAGGATTCGTCCTAAACCCTGCGGAAGTTGCCGACAAAAAGTCGTCAGTGCGACCGATAGCCAGCAACGCTGGCCGTTGGCAAAGTCGAGGCCTCAATCACTGCTGTCACGCAACCCCATCCACCAGGAGATCAACCATGAACCATGCGAGTAGCCTGCATTCGGATCGGCCTCCAGCCCGCTGCGGAACCTCCCGCGCCATTTGCGCCAGTGCCGGCGCGCCAGGCGGCATGTCGGACCTGCTGCAACTGATGGGTGCCGACACCGCCAGCCAGCAACTGGCCGCGGACATCGCGGTGCCGGTGCGCCGCCTGCGCGAGGGCGAGACGCTGTTCCATGAAGGTTCCCGGTCCGAGGCGATCTACTTCGTGCGCGCTGGCACCTTCAAGATCTTCAGTACCGCGGAAGACGGTTACGAGCAGGTGCTGGGTTTTTCCGGCCGCGGCGAGGTGCTGGGTTTCGATGCGATCTGCACCGGCCACTATCCGAACGAGGTGCTCGCGCTCGAAGACTCCAGCGTCTATGTTGTCCTGCTGCGCGACTACTTCGAACTCGGCCAGCGCATCCCGGCGCTCGACCGGGTGGTGTTTAGGGCCGTCAGCGCGGCGCTGACGCGGCGCGGCGAACTCGCCGACGTGATGGCGGCCGTGGCGGCCGAAGTGCGCCTGGCACGTTTCCTGATGCACCTGTCGCAGCGGATGGCCGCGAGCGGGCAATCGGCGCGGCGTTTTCACCTGCGCATGGGCCGGCGCGACATCGCCAGCTACCTCGGTGTGGCGCACGAAACCGTTAGCCGTTCTTTCAGCGCGCTGGTGGGCCTGGGGCTGGTGAGCGTCAACAACCGCGAGGTCGAGATCCTCGACATGGACGGGCTGAAGGTGTTCTCGTGCGGCACGCGGCGGCAGATCGACGAACACAGCCGCGCCAGCTCGCTGCACCGGGCGCAGGCCCAGCCCGGCGCCGAACTGCTGGCGACGACGGCCTGAAGGCAGCCGCGGGGCGCCTGCGTGGGTCCGCGGCGCTGTTGCCACTCCGGTACGCCCGCGCCCAGGCCGGCGATGGTGGTGAGAAATACGCTCAATGGGCCAACCAGGGGCAGCCGCCCGATCAGCATCAATGCCAACAGGGCGATAACGACCAGACCCATGAGGCCGGTGAAGCTGCGGGTGTCGGCCGTGCGTAGTGCGGCGCCGGCCTTCTGCGCCACGAACGCCACACCCGACAGGTAACCCGCCAGCAGCAGCAGCGGGTGCAGCGACAGGGCCGCCAGACCCAGCGGTATGCCCAGCAGCGTGATGAACAGCAGCAGCGCGAGCACCCGCACACCCGCCAGCACACCGAAACCCACCGACAGCGACAACCACGGCGTGCCCCCGATGCGCTGCGGCGCCTGGGCGGAGAACTTCGGCAACAACAACACGAACACTGCGCTGGCCACCAGCAGCCCGAGGTAGCCCAGCACCAGGCCGACCCAGGATGGCCCCGAGTAGTGCCACGAGTGCTCCCACTGGCGGCCGCCGGCGCCCTTTTGCTCTGCGGGTTCGTCCTGGGTCAGCGCGCCGGCGACGACGGCGCCATCGGCTTTCTTGAATTCCCTGGAGGCGTGGTGCAGTGCGCCGCCGATGCGGGCCGTCGGACCGAGTTCGATCTGATCGGCCACTGGGCGCGTGTCGCCGGTGACCTCGCCATTGAGCACGATCCAGTGGGCGCTGGCCTTGAGGTTGCCGGTCACCTTGCCGTCGATGGTCAGCAGTCTGGGTTCCCGTGCCTGGCGCCCCAGTACCAGCACTTCGCTGTGTGCCGCCGTTTCGGCTGCCGCCAGCGGGCCCGGTGCGCCACAAGTTGCACGTCGTCTCGGTGGCGCCGCTGTTTGCCCAGGCCGTCCGTCAGAGCAGCGGTGCGTGGCGCAATTGAGTGCGGCTGCCACGCGCCGGGCGCGGCCGCAAAACCTGCAAAAACTGAGCAGGGTCAACGGCCGGCCGTGCGCCGGCTCTAGGATTTGCTTCAGGCGACAGGCGCCAGTTCCACCGGTCCATCGATTCCCCCATTTCCACGCAACGTTCCAAGGAGCAAGGCCATGACGATCCCGTTCCCTCCGTCCCGTATCGGCTGCGCGGTCGCCGGTCTGTCGTTCCTGCTGGGCGCCGCGCCGGTGCTGGCCGCGGGCTTCCAGCTCAACGAGACTTCAGGCTCCGGGCTGGGCAATGCATTCGCTGGTGGTGCGGCG
>JANLQZ010000311.1:0-2123 GCA_031368125.1 Betaproteobacteria bacterium | reverse complement strand
GCCAGGCCAGCACCATGTCCACGTCACCCATGGCACGGTGCCGGGCCATGGTCTGCAAGCCGTGGCGCGCCATGATCGCGTCGAGCCCGTGGCCGCGGTGTTGCGGGTACAACTTGCGCGACAGCCGCACAGTACACAGGGACTTGACGCGCAGGTCGATCTGCACCCGCTCGAACTCATTCTTCAGAAAGCCGTGGTCGAAACGCGCGTTGTGCGCCACCAGCACGGCGCCGTCGAGCAACTCCAGCAACCGGTCCGCCACCTGCTCGAAGGGCGGCGCATCGGCCACCATGGAATTGCTGATGCCAGTGAGCGACTGAATGAAAGCCGGGATGCGCACGCCCGGATTTACCAACGTGCTCCAGTGCGCCACCTCGCGGCCCTCCTCCACCCGCACGGCTGCGATTTCGGTGATCCGGTCCGCAACCGGGCGACCACAGAGGTGGCGCACGTGTTATCTATTACTGGCGAAATGCTGCGGGACGGATCTATTTGCTCTACGCGTTTTCGAAGAACGCACAGGCCGATCTGAACGCCACGCAGCGCAAGATGCTGGTCCAGTGGGTGAATGAGGTACTCGATGATGAATGACAAACAGTTTGCCGAGTTGAAGCAGGCCGTGAATATGATGGCTCGCCACATGCGGGGCGAGAAGGTTGCTGGCATTCGCGTCAGTGAAGTGCCGGAGCCTGACGTCAAGGCGATTCGAGAGGCAGCCAATGTCAGCCAAAACGATTTCGCGAGGCTCATCGGCATCAACCTGCGCACGCTTCAGAACTGGGAGCAGCACCGCAGCCGTCCCACAGGACCGGCGCGAGCCCTGCTGAAAATTGTGGCGTCGAATCCGAGGTCGGCAATCAATGCGCTGCATTGCTGAACCGGGGATCAGGGTCAGGTTTTGCATCGCGACAACTTTTCACCGACACTCCATCCCATGTCCCGCCCCCCAGCACCTTGGGTTCGAGAACGTGTCAACCACGTGGCTTCTCGCGGCGAGGGCGTCATCGCGGCTGCGACGGGGGTTCATGCGGGTCACCACGGCCTTTCTCCGGCCAATGGACGTCTGGCATCATGAGGGTGTTCGGCAGTAAACCGCACTAAGCCGAGATATCAGAAGGCAACGCCATGAAATTCAACGTGACGATCGACAGGGACGAGGACGGGGCCTGGATCGTGGAATGCCCTGCCATTCCGGGCTGCGTAACGCAGGGTGCAACGAAAGACGAGGCCTTGGTGAACATCGACGAGGCCATTCGACTGTGCCTGGAAGTGCGGGCCGAGCAGGGCTTGCCCCTCACCATCGAGACGCGCCTGATCGAAGTGGCTGCCTGATGCCGGTGATGCCCGTCCTCAGCGGGCGCCAGGTGGTGCAGGTCTTCCTGAGCTTGGGCTGGCAACCCGCTCGCCAGCGAGGCAGCCACATCATTCTCATCAAGCCAGGAAACATTGCTACTCTATCGGTGCCCGACCACAAGGAGGTCGCGAAAGGGACTTTGCGCTCCTTGGTTCGCGCGGCCGGATTGACGGTCGAGGTATTCGCCGCCGCTGCGGAACGGGTCTGAGCAAGTCGATCAGGTCGCGGCAACCCGAGCCCGAGGGGAGCCTGGAGGAGCCTGGGGTCAGGTCTTGATTCTGAACCAAATCCCCAATTGAGTTGCCCCATGGCCCGCCCGCTTCGAATTGAATTTCCCGGTGCCATCTACCACGTGACCTCGCGCGGCGACCGGCGCGAGGCGATCTCTGTTGACTGGGGTCAGCCTGTCAGCGAGTAGTCAGATCAGTGCATCGCCACAGTGCATCGCCACCCTTGACAGCCAAATAGTCAAGGCATAACATTGTTACCACGGAAGCAAACGAGAATGCCATGTATGTGACCATTCGACGGATCGGCAACTCCCAAGGCTTCGTCATCCCCAAGCCACTTTTGGAACAGGTTGGCCTGGATGCCGGCGAGGCGGAGATGACCATTGAAGGCGGCGCCTTGGTGTTGCGCAAGCCGGCAAAATGCGTGCGCGCTGGGTGGGCCGAAGCCGCTCAGAAGATTGCGGAGCGCGGCGACGACGCTCTGGTGATGGGCGAGTTTGGCAACGAGACGGATGCGGAGCTTGCGTGGTAAAGCGCGG
>JANLQZ010000307.1:0-3168 GCA_031368125.1 Betaproteobacteria bacterium | reverse complement strand
GATCCACGAGGGACTGCCGCGCAGTTATTTCCGCACCCTGCCGGTGTTGCGGGACGAGCCGCTGGCCGGGCTGCCGCGCATCTACGGCGTGGCCTGGGCCTTCGTGGCGCATACCGATGGCGCGTTCGACGAAGACCTGCTCAAGCAGTTCCTGTGCGCCTACCAGGAAAGCTGCGAATTGAGCCTGAGCGAGATGTGGGCGCTGCCCACCACCCTGCGCGTGTTGCTGGTCGAGAACCTGCGCCGTCTGGCAGAACGCGTGGCCACCAACAAGGCGGCGCGCGAAGTGGCCAACCTGTGCTGCGACCACATCGAGACCTACAGCCTGCAGACGCTTGACCAGTTGCTCGGCCTGCTCAACCAGCGCGGCGTCGGCCGCGTGTTCCTGGTGCAGATGGCGCAGCGCCTGCCGGACCGGCGCAGCAGCACGCGCCCGGTCGGCGCCGCCAGCTACCACGACTGGTTGCGTGCGGCGCTGCCGGACCTGGCTGCGGCGCTGACCCAGCAGCCGGCCGACCAGACCGCCGACAACCTGAGCGTGAGCAACGCGGTGACATCGCTGCGCGCCATCGGCGACGCCGACTGGCCGGACGTGATCGCGCGCACCAGTTCGCTGATGCGGCTGATGCTCACCTCGGCCATGTTCGAGGCCGAGGACGTGGGTACGCGCGACCAGACCCTGCACGGCATCGAAGTGCTGGCGCGCCGCAGCGGCCGCACCGAGCTGTCGGTGGCCCACACCTTGCTGGACCTGATGCACGCCACCGACGGCCCGGCCGCGGTCGCCAGCGACTGGCTGCGCGGACGCGGGCGCGCGGCACTGCTGGCGGCGCTGGGCCTGCGTACGCGCGACGCCGTGGCGTGGCGGGCGGTCTGGCGCCAGCTGGTGTTCCCGGTGTATCTGGGCGTGCTGCTGGGTGCCACCGCCGGGCTGGTCTGGTGGATGCTGTTGCGCCACCCGGGCGGGCCCGTGGCCGATGCCGTGCCCTGGTGGCTGACGCTGGGCGTGGCGGCGTTGATGCTGTTTCCGGCCTCCGAAGCCGTGGTGGCGGTGATCAACCGCCTGATCAGCGAGTCGGTGCGGCCGCGGCACCTGCCGCGCCTGGCGCTGGGCCGGGGCATACCGCGCGAACACCGCGTGATGGTGGTGGTACCGGCCATGCTCACCAGTGTCGCCTCCGCACCGGAACTGGTGCACCGCCTGCAACTGCACTACCTTGCCAATCCCGAGTCGCAAGCGCAGTTCGCGCTGTTGAGCGACTGGGCCGACGCCGATGCGGCCGACGCCCAGTCGGATGCCGAGGTGCTGGCCGCGGCGACGCAGCAGGTCGGCGCGCTCAACCTGCGTTACCCGCGTGGTCCCGACGAGGCCGGGGCCGCGCCGCGTTTCATCGTGCTGCACCGCTCGCGCGTGTTCAGCCCGACCGAGCAGCGCTGGATCGGCTGGGAACGCAAGCGTGGCAAGCTCGAATTGCTGGTTCGTGCGCTGGCACAGGAATCGGCAGGCGCGTTTCTGGACCTGGGTGAACTGTCGCGCATGGCCAGCGGCACGCGGTATGTGGTCACGCTCGACAGCGACACCCAGTTGCCGCCCGGTCGGCTGCGCGAGCTGGTGGGCGTCGCGGCGCATCCGCACAATCAGCCGCGTCTCGACCCCAGCGGGCGCCGGGTGGTCGGTGGTTACGCCATCCTGCAGCCGCGCGTGGTCACGCCGCTGCCCGACCCCAAGGACTTCACGTTGTTCCACTGGTTGTTTGCCGGACAGTGCGGCACCGACCCCTACAGCGCCGCGACCTCCGAGGTCTACCAGGACCTGTTCGGCGAAGGAACCTTCACCGGCAAGGGCCTGCTGCACGTGGGCGCGGTGTTTGCCGTGTTGTGTGGCCGGCTGCCCGAGGGGCAGGTGCTCAGCCACGATCTGCTCGAAGGTTCGATTGCACGCTGCGCCGCCGTCACCGACATCACGGTGATCGAAGACGCGCCGTTCCATGCCGATGTGGCGGCGTCGCGCGTGCACCGCTGGACCCGTGGCGACTGGCAACTGCTGCCGTTCCTGCTCGACCGGGCGCGTTACCCGTTGCGCGCCATCAACCGCTGGAAGATGTTCGACAACCTGCGCCGCTCGCTGGTGGCGCCGATGTCGCTGGCGCTGGTGCTGCTGGCTCTGGGCAGCGGCGCGGTGGCGCCCTGGCCGGTGCTGCTGCTGGTGCTGGCCGCGTTCGGCGCCGGGCCGCTGATGGGGGCGGTGGCTGGTTTTTCTCCCAGCCGCGACGACGTGGCCAAGCTGCACTTCTACCAGCAGGCCGCGATCGAGCTGGCGCGCGCGTTGTGGGGCGGGGCGTGGCACCTGGCGCAACTGCTGCAGCACGCGCTGATGGCGGTGGACGCGGTGGCGCGCGCCCTCTACCGCATGCTGGTGAGCCGGCGCCATCTGCTGCAATGGACCACGGCCGCGGCCGCGCAAGCCGCCGCAAAGATCCGATTGGCCGAGGTGGCACGCCGGCACTGGCGCCCGCCGCTGGTCGCGCTGGGGCTGCTCGCGCTGCTGCTGGTGGCCGGTGCGATCCCGCACCCGCTGCTGGCCACAGCCCTGTGCCTGCTATGGGGCGCGTCGCCGGTGTGGACCTGGTGGGTCAGCCGGCCGCACCCGGACCACTCGGACGCGGCGTTGCCGCTGAAGGACCAGATCTATCTGGAGGCGATCGCGCGCGACGCGTGGCGCCTGTTCGAACGCTGCGTCGGGCCGCAGGACAACCACCTGCCGCCCGACAACCTGCAGACGGCGCCACACGATATCGTGGCGCACCGCACTTCACCCACCAACATCGGCATGTACCTGCTCAGCGTGGCCTGCGCCAGGGCGTTCGGCTGGATCGGAACCCCGGAGCTGCTGGCGCGTTTGGAGGCCACGCTGGCCACGCTGGCCACGTTGCAACGCCACAACGGCCACTTCTTGAACTGGTACGACACCCAGACCCATGCGCCACTGCTGCCGATGTACGTGTCGACGGTCGACAGCGGCAACCTCAGCGGGCACCTGCTGGCGGTCGCCCAGGCATGCCTGGAACTGGCCGGCGCGGCGCAGCAGCCCGATCTGCCGGATGCGCCGGCGCGCCTGCGGGCACTGGCCACGCAGTGCGAGAAGCTGGCCTGGGAGGCCGACTTCGG
>JANLQZ010000277.1:0-2864 GCA_031368125.1 Betaproteobacteria bacterium | reverse complement strand
GGACGCTCCATACCGGCCGGTGAGTTTGCCCTGCAGGTTGTATTGCCAGGCGTGGTAGGGGCACACGAAGCGCTGCGCCGTGCCACTGCCGTGCTGGCATATCTGGGCACCCCGGTGGCGGCACACGTTCACGAAGGCGCGTGCCACGCCGTCCTCGCCGCGCGACAGCAGCACCGGCACATCCAGCACGGTCAATGCGCGGTAACTCTTCGGTGCCGGCAATTCCACGCTGAGGGCCAGCGCCAGCGGCAGCCGCTTGAAGATATGGTCCACCTCGTGCTGGTAGCGCTGCGGGTCGATGTAGGCCTCGACCGGTTGTTCCATGGTCGAGGGCGCCTGGTCGGTGGTCTTGTTCTGCAGATGGGCCAGCGCGCGGCGCGCCAGCGCGACCGATTCGGTGCAGGTGATCAGGGGGGAGTCCACGGCCTGTGGGAGGTGGTTGGCGCTCATCAGGCATCCTCCATGCTGCGCATTGCGGAATTCGCCCTTGGGAACGGCCCGGCGGCGCTCATGGCTCAGGCCCTGGAGCGGTGTTCCCGCTCGAACGCCTGCCAGGCCGGCAGCGGCTCCGGGTAATCGGCCGCAACACGTTTGTCGCCCAGCACCACGCGCACCGGCGAATGGAATACCTGGGGGTACTCCTTGGCCGGCACGTAGTACAGGAAGCTGATGCTGCGCCGCGCGAAAACCCAGCGGCCATCGACACGCCGGTAGGCGTCTTCATAACGCATGGCCGACAGGCTGACCTCCGGCCCCGGCAGCGTCTCGGCATGGCTGAGCACCAGACCGGTGGCCTCGTCCGGGCGGGCATCGTCGAAACGCACGAAATGGTCGTGCGTCCAGTGGTAGCCGGGGCCGCGAAGCTTGAACACACGGATGAACATGTCGCAGATCGCCTTGCGGCCAACCGCCTTCAGGTAGCCGCTGGGCGATTCATACACCGCGTCCTCGGCGAACAGGCTGCTCAGGCGCGGCATGTCGTGTTCGTCGCAGGCAATGGCGTAGGCGCTGGCAAGCTCGGATATCTCGGCGCGGGCCTCGAGTTTTTCAATCCGGCGCAGCAGTTCTTCCATCGTGGACATGGTGTGGGTCTCCTTCATGTTCAAAGTTCGGCAATGTCGCGCCCGCCGTCGCTCGCGCGGTCAGGGTCGCCGTGCCCCAATGCAAAGTCGCGTGTCAGCTGGCGCCCCATCGACGGCATGCGCCAGCCGGCCAGTGCTTTGTGTTCGCGCAGCGGTGACAGGTCGGCCGCCTTGCCGTCGACGAACACGTGGCGGATGCGCCCCGGCTCGCCCAGGATGGCGACGTCCTGCGACGGGTCGCCCGCCACGCACAACAGGTCGGCCTTCATGCCGGGGGCCACCACGCCGGTCTTGCCCGACATCTTGAGCGCGAACGCGCCGGCACCGGTGGCGCAGTGGATCGCCTCCAGGCTGCTCATGCCGTAGTAGCGCATGAAGACCTCCATTTCGCGGTAGTGCCAGTGGCCATACGGCACCATCGAGAAGCCGGCTTCGCTGCCGGTCAGCAGGGGCACGCCGGCGGCGTGCAGGCGGCGCATCGATGCGACCGAATCGGTGATCTCGCGCTCGAACAGCTTGACGAACGCCGGGTCGGTGCCCAGGCGATGCCCGTGGTCGACCATGTTGACCTGGAACGTGAAGGCCGGGCATACCGGGATCCGCTTGTCGATGACCAGGTCGGTGGTGCGTTCGTCCATGCCGGTGCCATGGAAGATGAAGTCCACCCCGGCCTTGGCCGCGCGGTAGTTCGAGAGGTTGCCACGGCAGTGTCCCATCACCGGCACGCCGAGGTCGTGTGCCACGTCGCAGATCAGGCTCAGTTCGTCCTGCATCCAGCTGCACTGCTCGCCCAGATGCGCGTAGCGCGGAACGATGCCCGACACATGCACCTTGATCCAGTCGGCGCCGACCTTGACCTGCCGGCGCACCTCGGCCACGATCTCGTCGCGCCCCTGCACCGCCTTGTAGTAGCCGGTGACGCCGACGTTGTTGATCAGGTGCCCGGCGGTACCTCCCACCGCGGTGATCAGTGCGTAGCAGCCGCAGGCGATGCGCGGCCCCTCGAAGTAGCCGGCTTCGATGGCATCGCGCACGTCGACCATGGTCTCGAAGACCGAGTCCGGGTCGAGCACGCCGGTGACACCTGCGCGCAACAGCTTCTTCGCGTTGTAGGTGGCCACCAGCGCCGCCAGCGCATGGCGGCGTAGGTGGAAAATCTCCGGGTTCGACGCCGCGTCGTCGAATGACAGGTGGCAATGCGCGTCGATCAGGCCGGGCATGACCGTCATGCCGGAGACGTCGATCCGGCGTGCATGCTGCAGATGGTGAATGCGTTGCATCGCCTGCGTACCGACGGCGGCGATCTGGTCATCCTCGACCAGCACCGCGGCGGCGAACGGCGCACGGCCGGTGCCGTCGATCACGTTGCCGTTTTCAAGCAGGAAGGCGGTGTTCATCGTCGTTCCCCGGGTTTGCGCATGGTGGTGGTGGCGATCCAGCGGGGTGTTAGCCGCCGGCCTGGGCGCGCAGCAGTCTTCGCGCGTTGTCCGCCAGGTCGGCCGGCACCGGAGCGTGCGACTGGCCGGGGCCCGGCTCGTCCCAGCCGGCGAAGTTGGTGCCGTAGACCAGGTGCTCGCGCCCGACCACGGCGCCCAGCAGCGACAGCGCCTGCGGGTGGTCCAGGTGCGTATCGAACCACAGGCGCCTGACGCGCTGTTCGAACGCGCCGTCAGTACGCAACGCCGCCGGCACCCAGGGGCGCTTGCGCGCTGCCGCGGCCATGCGCCCCATCAGCAGTGCCGTCCCGCCGCCGCCATGGCTCAGGCAGATGTCCAGGCCGGG
>JANLQZ010000255.1:0-8908 GCA_031368125.1 Betaproteobacteria bacterium | reverse complement strand
ATAGTTAGCTATTAATAAAATAGTAACCTGCTTCGGCAACTCAATAAGCCAGCGTGGCCACCGCACGCAGTTCCTGAGGCGTCGCGCTGGGCAGGCCGAAGAATTCAAGGTAAGCCGGAATCTGTTCAAACAGCATGTCGGTGCCCACCTGCACGGCACATCCGCGTGCTTTGGCGGCGGCCAGAAAGGCCGTCATCTCGGTTTTCATCACCACTTCGCCCACAAAGGTGCTGGCGGCAATGCGCGACACCGCCATGGGCATGGCGTCGCCCGCGTTCATGCCCAAAGGCGTGCCGTTGACCACCAGATCGAAGCCTGCCGGGTCATTGGAGCCAGTGCCCACTTGCAGGGCCGGGTAGTGGCTGCGCAGGCGGTCCGCCAGGCCATGGGCCGAGGCGGCATTTACATCGAACACACCCAGGCGCGCCACGCCCGCCGCCGCCAGCGACGCTGCAATGGCAGAGCCCACCCCGCCCGAGCCCACCACCAGCGCGCTGGCGCCCTTGAGCGTGACGCCCTTGCGCCGCACACCGCGCACAAAACCCTCGCCGTCAAACATGTCGCCTTGCAATTGCCCGCCAGGGCCCAGGCGCACCGCGTTGCAGGCGCCAGCGATGGCTGCGGTGGGCAGCACCTCATCCAGCAAGCCAATGGTGGTGACCTTGTGCGGCATGGTGATGAGTGCGCCCCGCAGGTTGGCCAGCTTGAACACCGAGCGCAAAAATTCCGGGAAGTGCTCAGGCCGGCAGCCCATGGGCACAACGATGGCATTGACCCCGGCTTGTCGAAACCAGGGGTTGTAGATCATCGGCGCCTTGAAGGCATGCGTGGGGAAACCGATGTGGGCGATGATCTCGGTATTGCCGTTGATAACCGCCCGGTTGGCAGCGCTCGGCGTCACGCTAGCGGCCATTTTTTCCGTCATTTCTTTCGGCCATTGGCTGCCGTGACACCCGCCCGCAGCGCCAGCAGGTAGCTGTCCGCGCCAAACCCGCAAATCTGGCCAGTCACGATTTCACCAAACACCGACACGTGGCGAAACGGTTCGCGGGCGTGGATGTTGGACATGTGCACCTCCACAATCGGGCAGGTCAAGATCGCCAGCGCGTCGCGGATGCCATAAGAGTAATGGGTCCAGGCCCCGGCGTTGATGAGCACCGCGTCCACGCTGTCGGTGAAGCCCTGGTGGATGCGCTCGCACATGGCGCCTTCGCTGTTGGTCTGGAAATACTCCAGATCGGTGCCGAGCTCGCGGCCCAGCGCGGCCAGGCTGGCGTTGATCTCGTCGAGTGTGGTGGTGCCGTACTGCTTCGGGTCGCGCTTGCCGAACATGTTGTGGTTGATGCCGTGGAGCATGAGGATTTTCATCGTGGGTCCTTTGGAAATGCGGTTAAGTGGACGGGCTTAGATGCTTCGGCCTGCCTGTGGCGGGGCGGGCCCAGCCCGGACGGGGGTGGCTTGGTGCGGGGTCAGGCATGGTCCACCTCCACCGTCTGCCCGCTCCGGGCTGCCTGGGCAATGGCTTCGGTGACACGCAGGTTCAGCAGCCCGTCGCGCACACCGACCAGCGGTTCGGCCTCGCCGCGGATGACCGCGCCGAAGTGTTCCATCTGCAGCGCCAGCGGGTCCTGGCGCACCAAACCGACCACGCCCACTTCGAACTCCTTCCACCACGAACGGTCTTGCGCCCGGGGGTAGGTCTTGAGCCGCATCGTCGGCACCGACAGGCTGCCGTTGGTGCCGCTGACCACGTAGCAGTCTTCATCGTCGTAACTCGGGTAGGCCGTGTTTTCGCGCGAGGTCTGTTCCCAGCTGCGCGCGCAGGCCGCCGTGTCCGACAACATGAAGGCGCCCAGCATGCCGTTGGCGAAACGCAGGCTGATCGACACCGTGTCCTCCACCGGAAAGCCGCGCGTCGCATGGGACGCAATCGCCTGCACGGCGACGATCTCGCCGCACAACATGCGCAGGTTGTGCACCTCGTGGATCATGTTCAGCAGGAGCGGGCCGCCCCCGATTTCGCGCCGCCACGGGGCCTCGGTGAAATAGTGGTCCGGTTTGTAGAACGTGGCGCTGCCCGTCACGGCCACCAGCCGACCGAGCCGGCCCGATTCGACCACTTCGCGCGCCTTGGCCATGATCGGGCTGTGCGCCCGGTGGTGGCCGACCAGGACCCTGGCCGAACTTGCGGTCGCGGCCTCGAGCAGCCGCACGCCCTCGGCCACGGTCGTCGCGACCGGTTTCTCGAGCAGTATCGGCAGCCCGGCCGCAATACATTGCAGGGCCTGCGACACGTGCAGGTGGTTCGGCGTTGCCAGAACCAGCCCGTCGGGCCGGTCACCGTCCAGCAACTGCTCCAGCGACCGGTAGAGCGGAACACCCGCCCGCTCGGCGATGGCCGGCGCAGCGGGCGACGGGTCGACCACGGCCGACAGCACCAGCGCGGGACTCGACTGCGCCACGCGCATGTGGGCCTGGCCGATGGCGCCTGCACCGGCAACAGCGATTCGGATCTTGGTCATGGGCGGTGCAGCGGTCGTGGATGGGCGTTCCGGTCCTGGCGGGTGAAATTGCGTGGCCTGCCGGCCCGACCTGCGCCGGGGTCGACCACCCCTGCGCACAGGACCAGGGCTATTACTTGCGCATCTTCGCCAGTTCGGCCATCACTTCGTTGACCGTGGCCTCACCCACGCTGGCGCTGAACTGCGCCACCACCGGCTTCATCTTCTCGCGCAGCTTGGCCACCTCGGCGGGCGGGAACTGGGTCACGGCCATGCCGTTCTTCCTGAGCAATTCCAGGTTGGTCGCCACCGCCGCGCGCGACTGCTCGCGCTGGCTCTTGGCGGCCTCGTCGGCCGAGTCGTCGAGGATCTTCTTCTCGGCAGCACTCAGCGTGTCCCAGATCTTCTTGCTGAAGATCACCGACTGCGGGTTGTACTGGTGGTTGGTCAGCGCGATGTTCTTCTGCACTTCCCAGAACTTGTTGGCGGCGATCACGCTGACCGGGTTTTCCTGGCCGTCGATGGCTTTCTGCTCCAGCGCCGCGTAGACCTCGGGAAACGGCAGCGGCGTCGGGTTGGCGCCCAGGGCCTTGACCCATGCCACGTTGATCGGGTTCGGGATCACGCGCAGCTTGAGGCCCTCGATGTCCTCGACCTTGTTGAGCGGCCGTTTGCTGTTGGTGATCTGGCGGTAACCGAGTTCCCAATACGACAGGCCGATCAGCCCCTTCTCTTCGAGCTTGGCGTGCAGCTTGCGGCCGACCGGGCCGTCGACCAGCGCGTCGGACTCCTTCT
Source organism: Betaproteobacteria bacterium (assembly GCA_031368125.1). Taxonomy (GTDB): domain Bacteria; phylum Pseudomonadota; class Gammaproteobacteria; order Burkholderiales; family Burkholderiaceae_C; genus CAISIP01. Next base: position 5,612 of record JANLQZ010000255.1, on the reverse strand, counting down.
CGTTGGCGAACAGGAACGGGAAGTCGAAGATCGCCAGTTCCTTGGCCACGCTGGCGAGGATGCCGGTGTTCATGACCGCCATCTCCAGCGTGCCGCCCTGGATCGCAGAAATGTTGGCCTGGTCGCTGCCGAGCACGCCGGCCAGGAACAGGTTGACCTTGATCTTGCCGCCGGATTTCGCGGTGACGAGTTCAGCGAACTTCTTCATGCCGGCGACGGCCGGGTGGCCTTCGGGGCCGTTGAGCGCGAACTTGATCGTGTGTTCCTTGATGTCCTGCGCGCACGCCATGCCGAAGGTGGCGACGGCAACAGCGGCGACGATGGATTTGAGCATTAAACGTTTCATGGTTGTCTCCAGGGAAGTAGTAATTCAGTACGCGGAATTCTGTGCTGCAGGGCCCGGCGTACCAGACACGCCCCGCATCGGTGACGGATTGTCAATAGAACCAGTGGGCCGGGACCATGACGAGTTGCGGGAACGCGACCATCAGGAACATGAGCAGGAACTGCGCCACCATGAACGGGACCACGCCCCTGGTCACTTCGTCCATGCTGATCTTGCCGACACCGGCCACCGCATTGAGCACCGTGCCCACCGGCGGCGTAATCAGGCCGATCGCGTTGTTGATGATGAACATGACACCAAAATACACCGGGTCGATGCCGGCCGCCTTGACCACCGGCATCAGCACCGGAGTCAGCAGCAGGATGGTGGGTGTCATGTCCAGCGCCGTGCCCACCACCATCGTCAGCACCATGATGGCCAGCATCAGCAGCTTGGGGCTGCTCAGCAGTGGTTCGAGCAACGAAACCACCTGCGCCGGCAGGTTGGCCACGGTGATCAGCCAGGCCGAGACCATGGCAGCGGCCACCAGGAACATCACGATCGCGCTGGTCTTGGCGGCCGAGATGAACAGCGGCACCAGCTTCCTGAGGTTGAGTTCGCGGTAGACCACGGTCGACACGAACAGCGAATAGACCGCGGCCACCACGGCCGCCTCGGTCGGCGTGAAGACGCCGAACTTGAGGCCGAACACGATGATGAACGGCAGCACCAGCGCCCAGGTCGCCAGTTTGAGTGACGTCAGCACTTCGTCGGCGGACTTGCGCGGCGGCGGCAGGATCGTCTCCTTGCGCACCAGCCACCACCAGGTCATCCACAGCGACACCGCCAGCCAGACACCGGGGAAGATGCCGGCCATGAACAGCTTGGAAATCGACACATTGGCGGCAACACCGAAGATCACGAAACCGATGCTCGGCGGGATGATCGGCGCGATGATGCCGGCCGACGCAATCAGCCCGGCAGAGCGTGCCCGGTCGTGGCCGGCCGCGACCATCATCGGCAACAACAACGCGGTCAGCGCCGCCGCGTCGGCCACCGCCGAGCCCGACAGCGAGGCCAGGATCACGGCGGCCACGATCGTGACGTAACCCAGTCCGCCCTTGACGTGGCCGACCAGCGCCATGGCGAAGTTCACGATGCGCCGCGACAGGCCGCCGGCGTTCATGATCTCGCCCGCCAGCATGAAGAACGGCACCGCCAGCAGCGGGAAGCTGTTGGCGCCTTCCATCACGTTTTGCGCCAGGATCTGCGCATCGAACATGTTCAGGTGCCACATCAGCGCGGCACCACACAGCAACAGTGAAAACGCGATGGGGACGCCCAGTGCCATGGCGGCGAACAGGGAACCCAGGAAAACGGCGATGGTCATGGCGGGCTTTCGTTTCAGTGGTTCTTGGGGTTGCTGTCGAGCGGGCCGGCGTCGGCATGCGGCACGTCTTCGGACTCCTGTATCAGCACCAGGTGCGCGTCGTCGATCTGGCCCGACAGCAGGCGCCACAGGTCGCTGAGCAGGATCGGCGCGCCCAGCACGGCCAGCACCATGCCCGAGGCGTAGAACCAGCTCATCGACACCTCCATCACGGCGCTGGTGGTGCCCCAGTTGACGACCGATTGGTCGTAGGCGCCCTTGAACAGCAGCCACAGGCAATACAGCATCAGCAGCAGCGACAGCCCCATGCAGACCCGTTTGCCCTTGGGGCCGAGCCTGCCCACCAGCATGTCGGTGCCGAGGTGGCCGTTGTCGCGCAGCGCCGCCACCGCGCCCAGGAAAGTCATCCAGACGAACAACCAGCGCGACAACTCTTCGGACACCGTGAAACCCGAATTGAAGGCGTAACGCATGAACACGTTGCCGAACACCAACACCACCATCACGGCCAGCATCGCGGCGATCAGGTAGTTGATGGCGCCGCAATAACCGTCGATCAGCTTTTCAAGCATGGATTTGTCTCCTGGAATCACGTGAACCTGTAATGTACGAACTAGTTAGTTGCGTTGATATTGGTAATTACCCTAGTACTCATTCTTGTCATGCGGTGTCTGCGCCCGGCCTATACTCGAAAAATGAACGAAACAGTACATTCATCGCGCCGCACGACGCCGGCAAAGAAGGCGCTGACGTCCAGCGGGCGCACCAACGACCCGGCGCGCACCATGGCCGAAATACTGCAGGTGGCCACCACCGAGTTCGCCGACAAGGGCCTCAGCGGCGCGCGCATCGACGAGATCGCGGCCACCACGCGCACCAGCAAACGCATGATCTACTACTATTTCGGCAGCAAGAAGGGCCTGTATGTGGCGGTGCTGGAGGAGGCCTACAGGCGTATCCGGGCGATCGAGGCCGAGTTGCATCTGGCTGACCTGACGCCCGAGGACGCGTTGCGCAAACTGGTCGCTTTCACGGTCGATTACCAGTGGCGCAACCCCGATTTCGTGCGCCTGGTGATGAACGAGAACATCCACCGCGGCGAGTTCCTGGCGCAAAGCAAATCGATCCAGGGGCTCAACATTCCGGCCATCCAGGAGGTCGAGCGGGTCTACCAGCGCGGCGTGGAACAGGGCGTCTTCCGACCGGGACTCGACCCGATCGACCTGCACCAGTCGATCTCGGCGCTGAGTTTCTTCAATGTCTCGAACCGCCACACCTTTGCGCTGATCTTCAAGCGCGACCTCGACCACCCGGACGCGGTGCAGGCGCGGCGCGACAGCATCGTCGACATGGTGCTGCGGTTCGTGCGCCGGTAGCCCAGCGACACGCCGGGAACGAAACGGTACTCGCTCTGGGTCTTGAGGCCGTCGGCGATAGACAGGCCGAACAGGCCGTGCGCGACGCGGGTGGACGAAGCCGCTGCGCGGCGCAACTCCGATCCCTCGTCCCACGATGTAATGTGCACGGTCGCGGCAAGCGCGATCTAACCTTATTCGTTCGGCATCGCTGTGCGGTTAACGCATTGCCCAGCCACCGCAGATAGGGAAGACCTGGCCGACGAAGCAGTTGGCTGCTTGGCCGCACAGGTAAGCGACAAACTCTGCGTCTTCCCTTGCCGAAACCAACCGCCCTAGCGGTACTTCGCGCTTCAAACGTTCCTGAAACCGGGGATTGCTCTGAACGTCTGGCGGAAAATAAGTCGGATTGTCTACAAAGTTCTGCGCAATGGCGTTGACAGCGATGTTGAACGGTGCAAGCTCGACACCCACTGCCTGTACGTAGGCAAGTTGAGCCCCTCGTGCCGCGCTGTACGTGGATGCGCGGCGCATACCTCGAAGCGCGGAGGCGCTCCCGATCACGAGTATCTTTCCCTGTCCGCGCGCAATCATTTGCGGTGCGACTGCGCGGACAAGACGTGGGAGTGGATCAACCAGGGCTGCAAAGGTGTGCCGCCACTCGTCATCCGTTACCTCAGGCGCGGGTGTGCTCGGCGCCGGATGAGCAAGGTTCGCAATAAGGACGTCGAGCGGACCCGCGGAAGCGATCAAGTCTTCGGCCGCGCCGGGCGATGAAATCGCGATACGACTAGCGACTACTTTCGCGCCGTGCTCCGCAAGGACCTCGCAAATTACGGGTCCCATGAATTCGTCCGACTGGGTGACGAGTATGCGCTTGCCGAAGAGTGTTGTGGACATTCGAGTGACCTCTGAGTGCGATTGCGATGCCAAACGTTGCGGTGAGCGGCCCCAGCGAGCGCATGCGAGCCAGCGCGCGGTTGGACCGTGCCTGCGACAGGGCTAAAGCTCTCAATGCGCCAGCAGAGAAGTCCTGTCAGGTCTACCGCACTGTAGTCGCTGGCCGGGTGTGCTGCCGCGAACTGCTTGATCGTCGGGTGTTCGCGGCACAGACGCGATGCGCCTTCCTCGTCGCCATAGAAGCCCACCACCATGTAACGTCCCTCTTGATCGTGATGCTTCAGTAGCCAATCGGCAGCGAAGGTGGGCAGGCCTTGCTGGCGCAGCGTGAACAACTGCCGTCGACTCTCGACGAAGGCCGCGACACGTCCCCCGTCTCGAATCTCCCATACTGCGCAGACGGCATGACTCGGCATCTTGTCCCACGGACCCCTGACCGCAAAGAGGACCTCATAGACTTCGCCGCCGGTCGCTCGCGCAGCGCCATATTTGCGGGAAATCGGCTTGCGCCAAGTGCCATACCATGACCCGGGCCCTGGTACCGACGCAGGTCATCGACAAGCGCATGGCCACCTCTGGCCTGTTTTGGTACGGGTGCTGGTGGTCAAACACGCAGACCACCTGCCACCGTACCGCCAGGAGAGCATCTTTGCCAGCGCCGGCAGGGTGTCGCGCGCTCAATCCTGGCTCAGGAAAACCCTATGCCCGATCGCAGCTGCGCAGCATGGGGCTTTCAGTACCTCTCCTCAGAGATCACGCAAGGTCGTAGCGATCCAGATTCATCACCTTGTGCCAGGCCGCCACAAAGTCACGCACGAACGCCTGCTGCGAGTCGCCGCACGCATGGACCTCCGCGATGGCACGGAGCTGGGCGTTCGAACCGAAGACCAGATCGACGACAGTACCCGTCCACTTGAGCTCGCCCGTCGCCCGATCGCGCCCCTCCAACACGCCTTCGGATGTGGCTGACTTCTGCCACTTCGTGTTCATGTCGAGGAGATTCACGAAGAAGTCATTGGTCAAGGCCTCGGGCCGCTGGGTGAAGACACCGAGCTTGGACTGCCCGAAGTTTGCATTCAGGGCGCGCATGCCGCCGACCAGCACCGTCATCTCGGGAGCGGTCAGCTTCATCAGGTTCGCCCGATCCACCAGCAGCTCTGCCGCCGATCCCTCGCGTCCCTTGCGGATGTAATTGCGAAAACCGTCCGCGGTCGGCTCCAGCACGGCGAATGAGTCCACATCGGTCTGCTCCTGCAACGCGTCCATGCGCCCCGGCGAGAAGGGAACCTTCACCTCAACGCCGGCCTTCTTGGCAGCTGCCTCAACGGCCGCGCAGCCGCCCAGTACGATCAGGTCAGCAAGCGAGACCTTCTTGGCGCCCGACTGCGCGTCGTTGAATTCTTTCTGGATCGCTTCCAGCTTCTGCAGCACCTTCGCCAGTTCGGCCGGCTGGTTCACTTCCCAGTGCTTCTGCGGCGCCAGGCGAATGCGCGCCCCGTTGGCCCCGCCGCGCTTGTCGCTGCCGCGGAACGTTGCCGCCGACGCCCAGGCCGTCGTGACCAGCTGGGAGATGGAAAGTCCGGATGCGAAGATCCTGGCCTTGAGCGAAGCCATGTCCTGCTCCCCGACCAATTCATGATCC
>JANLQZ010000203.1:0-9363 GCA_031368125.1 Betaproteobacteria bacterium | reverse complement strand
GGCGCAGCTCTACTTCGTGGTGGGCGTATGTTCTCTGCTGACGGCGCTGTGCATGCCGCTGCTGACGCGCCGCATCCCGCGCCGCTGGGTCTACACGGTCGGTGCGGCGCTCTACATGGTTTCGGCCGGCGTCGGCATGGTTGGCGGCAAGGCCGTGACCGCTGCGCTGCTGTGCCATACCCTGGGAACCGCCATGGTGTTTGTGTGTTTCAACGCCTACGTGCTGGACCATGTGGCCAAGTTCGATTTCGGGCGGCTGGAGATGCGCCGCCTGGTGTATGGCGGTATCGGCTGGACGGTCGGCCCGGTGCTGGGCGTGTGGCTGTTGCGGTTCTGGCACGGTGCGCCGTTCGTGCTCGTGGGGTTGGCCGCATGTGCCCTGCTGGGCATGTTCTGGCGCCTGCGCATGGGTGACGGCCGCGTGATGGCGAATGCCGGCAAGTCCTCTTCCAATCCCTTCGACTACCTGCGCCGTTTCTTTGTGCAGCCCAGGCTGGTGGCGGGCTGGTTCTTTACCGTGATGCGATCGTGCGGCTGGTGGGTGTACATCGTCTACGTCGGCATCTTTGCCGTGCAGAACGGGCTGGGCGACCAGGTCGGCGGCATCGCCACCTCGCTGGCCAACATGGGCCTCTTCCTCGCACCCCTGATGCTGCGCTGGATGCAGCGCCACTCGGTGCGCAAGGCGGTGCGCACCGGCTTTCTGGTCTCGGCGTGTTGCTTCATCCTGGGCACGGTGTTTTCGCCTTTTCCCTGGGTGACCGTGGCGTTGCTGGTGCTGGGTTCCTATTTTCTGGTGCTGCTGGACATTTGCGGTGGCCTGCCGTTCCTGATGTCGGTCAAGCCGTCCCAGCGCACCGAAATGTCGGCCGTCTATTCGAGTTTTCGCGACGTGTCGGGCATCCTGAGCCCGGCCCTGGTTTGGCTGGTGCTGCAGTTCGCGCCGGTTGCGGGGGTGTTCGCGGCGGTCGGGCTGGCATTGCTGGGTGCCTGGGCCGTGGCCGGGCAACTGCATCCGCAACTCGGCGTTCCGGGAGCAAAACGGATGCGGTCCCGGCCCGGCGTATCGACGGGCGCCAGATGACGCCGCCATGCAGCACGAGGGCTTCGCGCCTGGCGCCGCCGGCATCGACCTCGACCATGATCCTGGACCCGACGCGGCCTGACGGCCCACCCGTGGCGTCGCCGGCATAACCAGACTTCGCGGCGTCCCTGCCGCGGGCGCGCTGGTGCTGTCGCTACCTGCTGTTGACAACCGCCCCACAACCCTGGTGCGCGGCCGTGCGGCGTCACTGGCAAAGCGTGGCGATCGCATTGGTGGTTGTCCTACCTCGGTTTGCGCCGTCTTCCGGTGTGCAACTTAGGCATTGTGGATTTCAATCGGCGCTGAGAGTCGTTCTCGCACAAAGGAATTTCACATGATCACCAAATTCTCCAACGGCCGCGCGTTTGTGTTGTCCGTGACTGCTTCGGCCCTGTTGATTGCCGGCTGCGCCGACATGAACATGGGCAACATGTCGCCCACGACCCGCAATACCGCGATTGGGGCCGGCGTGGGCGCCGTTGCCGGGGCAGCCATTGGCGGCGGCACCAAGGGTGCGGCCGTTGGCGGGCTGCTCGGCGCTGCGGGTGGCTACGTGTGGTCCAAGCACATGGCCGACAAGAAGAGCGCCATGGAGCGCGCCACGCAAGGCACGGGCGTGGCGGTCACGCAAACGCAGGACAACCAGCTCAAGCTGAACATTCCGAGCGACATTTCCTTCGACACCGGCCGCGCCGATATCAAAGCCAACCTGCGCCCGATCCTGGACCAGTTCGCAAACGGCCTGGCGAATCAGCCCAACACCGAGATTCGCATCGTGGGCCATACCGACAATGTGGGCTCGAATGCAACCAACGACCCGTTGTCGGTGCAGCGGGCGCAGGCCGCGCGCGACTACCTGTCATCACGCGGCGTGGCTGCCAGCCACGTGTCGGTTGCCGGGCGGGGCGAGCATGAACCCATCGCCGACAACAACACCGAGGCCGGCCGCGCGCGCAATCGCCGCGTGGAGATATTCCTGGCCGAGCGCTCGAACGTCACCATGCAATAACCCGCGTGGTTCGGGCCTGCGGGAGTGTTGCTGCACCGTCGCGTACTGACCGCCGCCCTCGCGGTCGTGTGCGTGGCCGCTCAGGCACAGGACAAGGTCCGCCCCGTGCTGCCCGCGGTCACGGTCACGGCCAGAGCGAACCCGGACCCGGTCGAAAAGTCCTATCGCAAGATGGTCCGGGGAATGGATCTGTTCGAACGGCTGCGTGGCATGGCGCCCGGCGCCGCGCTGCGGTTCAAGCTGCTGCCGCGCCGGCCCGAGACCGACATGACACGCATCGATCTGGCCGTGGTCGGGTCCAGCGTGGAGTTTGCGGTGCCGGTCGCGCCGGACCACAGCTTCAGCCTGAAGCGCAACCAGCAGGCGTTCGCGGAAGACGCGCAGGTGACGCCGAACCGCAGGGCGCAAAGCATGACCTGGCGCACCGAGATCCGCACGCGCGGCCTGCCGCCCAATACGAGGCGGCTGGGGGATCTGCGCCTCGAATGTCTGGTGGGCATGGAAGCCGGACTGGTCTCCAACAGCCGTACCGTCATCGGCCGGGTGGTCGAGCTGTTTCTGGACACGCCAGCCTATTGCGAACGCAAGTCGCAGCGTTACCTGTTTTTCTCGGATCGCCCGTTGTTCGGCGTGACGTTGGTGGCTGGCCAGCGCAGGGAGATGCTGGCGATCGACAAGTTGTATGCCGGCGCCATCGCCATCGGCAGTGCCACCCAAGCCGATGTGATGGCGGCGCTCGGCCCCGCTGCCGTGATCCGCTTCGATAGTGGTCATGAAGTGTGGGTCTTTCGGGGGAAGTCGCCTGAAGCCACGGCCGCCAAAGCCGAATTGGTGGTCCTGTTTGCACCGACCGGGATTGCGAAGAAAACGCGAATCCGCCCGGCTTACGCCGAGCAGGCGCAGTGAAGCGCGCGGCATGGACTGGTCAGGCTCGGCCCGAACGGCAGCGCGAACCGCGCCGCGCTCAACCGGGCGCGGCTTTCCGAAAATGGCAGTAGACGAACTTTTGGATGTTTCCAGAAGGTGTCTGGTGCTCTTCGCGTTCGTGGCGCAGCAGGACAAAGGGCGCGCCGAATTCGGCCTGCAGGCTGGCAGCGCTGTAGCGCATGGCGGGCAGGCCACTGCACTGCGTCGGCCCGTCCTCGGCGAACGTGGCCACGATCACATGCCCGCCCGCCTTCACCGAGCGCAACGCTGCTGCTACATAGGCACGGCGGTCCTGTGCCGAGGTCAGGAAGTGGAAGACCGCCCGGTCGTGCCAAACATCGTAGGCATCGGCGGGCAACGCGGCGTCGGTGATGTCCGCCTCGATCCACCGAACCCGCCTGGCGCTCGAACCAACCCGCGCCTGCGCGGTGGCCAGCGCAACACCGGACAGGTCAAGCACGGTCAGTGACTGGTACCCGGCGTGCAGCAGGTCGTCGACCAGCGTCGACGCGCCACCACCGACATCGATGATGGATGCGCCCAGCGGGACACCGGTCGCGCGAATCAGGCGCAAGGACCGCGCCGCGTGAACCTGAAACCAACTGACGTGATCCGCCGGTTTGGTCGAGTAGACCTGGTCCCAATGTTCCGTTGCCGGGATGTCGTGGTTCGCGATCGTCATTGGCAGTCCTGCGTGGTGCCAAGTATTGTGCCGTCAGCCAGCCTGGCGCGCACGACGCCCCCACGCCGCCGGCCCGGATGTGCATGCGTGCGGGCGCGCGCAGTCCGGGCCTGGACGATTCGGCGCTTGCCTGGGCACCGAGGCAGCACCCGCGCCGGCCGGTGCGACCACAACCGCGCCCGTAGCCATGCCGAGGCGCACAGGCAGTGGCACGGGCCGGCGCCCGTGGCGACGCCAGCGTGGCGAACCACGGTTTCGGGCTCTGCCCCGCGCGTCACTGGCCCGGCCGGAACCGGGCGGGTGCGCTTCGGTCCACTTCGATTCCCAGGCCGGGGCCGGTCGCAATGGCGATTCGGCCGCGCACCGGCACAAGCGGCTGCTGCAATACGGCCTGTCGGATCGGGTGCTCGGTGCAATCGAACTCCAGCATTGGCTCGCGTGGCTGCAGGGCGCAAGGCGAATGCGGCACCACGGCCAGCAACTGCAGCGACGCGGCAAGGCCGATGCCGGTGCCCCAGACATGCGGATTGCAGCGCACCCCGAATGCGCTGGCCAGGTCGAACACCCGCTTGCATTCAGCAATACCACCGACCGCCATCGCATCGGGTTGGGTTTTGTCCACAGCCCTCGCCATGAACATGTCGCGAAAACCGAATCGCGTGAAAGCGACTTCACCGCCGGCCACCGGAATCGTGGATGCGCGTCGCACTTCGGTTTATCCGGCCAGATCCTCCGGGATCACGGGCTCTTCGAACCACCGCAGATGGAGGTCGGCACTGGCGCGCGCATAAGCGATCGCATCGGCCACTTCGCCTCGCAATGGCCCGCCGAGCAAAACCGACACCGGCGCGTCGAAGTGCTTGCCGCGGATGTCCCACAACGCGATGTCGATGGCGCTCAGGCCGTCGATCGCCCCGCCGCGCTGGCCATGATCGCGCAGCGCGTTGTACATGGTCTGCCAATGCAGGTCCGTGGCCAATGCATCCTTGCCGATCAGCAGTGGCGCCAGATGGTCGACTACTGCGGCCGAAATGGTGGCCGGACCAAACGCCTCGCCCCATCCAACCAGGCCACCCGCTGTTTCCACCTCGACCAGCATCGCGCTTCGGCTGGGTTACCAGGCCTGCGAATAGGCAAACTCGTTCTGCACACGGGCGTGCAGGATGTGCGTGGTAATACGCTGGATCGCGGTATCGGGTCGGTTCATTGTGTGTTCGCGTCGCTGGATCGGACTGGAGCGCCCCGTCTCGCCGCTTCGGCTCGCATCACCTGCGCCGATGCCACTGGTGCATGCGCTGCCACGTGGCCCGCTGCCCTGGAGCTTTTGTGTGGGGGTGGATTGCCTGCCTGCCGCGCGCCTTGCCGCCGGCACGGCTTCAGGCAATCCAATGATCCGCACACCGGGCTCGATCGAGCCTGATGGCTGCGGTAGCGATAACCTGGTTCCGGTTTGCAATGACGGTGCCCGCCCGCCGCTTCATGTGGGCCGGCGCATGCCAGCGCATTTCAGTTCCGGGCCCGTCGGCACAGTGGCGCGACCCGGGCGACGCCGCGCCGCGCCTAACTCGACCTGCCATTGCGCGGCCCAAGGAAGAACCACAGGATGAGGCCCAGCACAGGCAGAAGCACCACGGCGATGATCCAGACCAGCTTTTTTTCGTTGGATACGGAGCTTTGGAAAATGTTGATGATTGCCCAGATGTCCCCGGCGAGCACCAGCAAACCGATCAGGCCGTTGTAACCGAAGTGCATCATTCCAAGTTCCTTTTGCGTCCAGCCAGCGCCGCCACGGCGCGCGCCTCAGGCCGGCATACTTGGCCGGGTCGCGTCGGTTTTGCGCTACAGGTCCTCGGCGCGGCTGCCGTGCTCACAACCCGAAGCCTGGGTCATCTGCGGTTCACTTTTTGCCACCATGCAGGAACGCACAAACGCGGCGCGTTCGTTGCCCTTCTTGTTGCCGGCCGCTTTTTCGCACGTGGCAGAGCGGTACTGCTGCGGCGTCACCTTTTGCACTTGGGCCTGGGCGGCTCCGAACGACAGGCCAAGGCCTATGGTTATCAGGCTGATCAGATTGCGCATGGCATTCTCCTGAAATGAAGTGGTTGAATCGGGTTGCGCCTACGATTCGAGCACACAACGGTGTGCTTTGCAATGCCTGAGACATGCCTGATGCAGGCCTGATGCGGGCCACAGGGTCGACGACACCGCGAAGCCAGCAGTCAAACGCGCCCGCCCAGACCGGCCGAGTATTTCTCACGCCAGCCGAATACTGGCTCCTGGCGTTGCGCTCGGCACAGGACCGTGCGCAGTGCAGCCCAGGCTAGTGCTTTTTGCAAATGTCAAGTAACCTTGGTACGCGTGCGCGGTGTCGACTTTGGCACTGTGCGCAGGCCGATTGGGGGTCGGCACCGCCGGCGGTTGATTCCCGATCCATATTCTTCGTTTGCCGGTCCGGAGATCAAGGAGTCGAAGCATGAGTGATGCAAAAAGCTACGAAGGCGGGTGCTTTTGCGGTGGGGTAGCGTTCACGGTCACCGGCCAACCGGCCGGCATGGGTTATTGCCATTGCGAGGCCTGCCGCCGCTGGTCGGCTGGCCCGGTCAACGCCTTCACGTTGTGGCACCCCGACGCGCTGGTGGTGACCCGGGGTGCAGACAACATTGGCAGCTACAACAAGACCGCGCGCAGTTTCCGCAAGTGGTGCAAGACCTGCGGCGGCCATGTCTTCACCGAACACCCGGCTTGGAACCTTGTCGATGTGTATGCCGCAGCGATTCCGGATTTTCCGTTCAGCGCCGGTGTTCATGTGCATTACCAGGAGACCGTGTTGCACATCAAGGATGGGGTGCCCAAGATGAAGGACTTGCCGGCGGATATGGGCGGCTCGGGGACCACGGTGGCTGAATGAGTGATGGTGTGGCATGGTCGCCAGAAGCGCCCTGCAGAATGAACCGCTCGAAAAAATAGGGCGCCATGGCTCGAAGCAGGGACCGGCGGACATCCCTGGCGACTTCATGTTGGCGCCGGCCTCGGCAAACTGGTACTGATCATGTCACGGTGAATCTTCCAGTCGCCGGCAACTCGCTTCCAGAGCACGATGTATTTCCCCCGGTCGAGGATTGCGCCGGTTCCGTCCGTGCGCGTGTATTGGCCGATGTCCAGCGCGGATGTGTCGCTGCCTTCAAGTTCCAGAGTCTTGAAGTCAAGCGTGTGCCCGTGACCGACCATCGACTTCCAGATCGCCTCGATCGCTTGCCTTCCCTGGATAGGATCCAGGTGTGGAATCAGGAACTGTGCGTCCTCGGTGTAACAAGCGGCGGCGGCAACTGCGTCGTTCTGTTGGAAGACGTCCATCAATCGACGATTGGCGGCTGCGATTTCTTCGGCCAGACTGGTGTGGGTGAACATCGAGAATCCTGTCAAGGTGGGTGTTGGAATGCCTGACGGCTGCATCGGGCCCGCTTTGCCTGCCGCACAATTGTCTGCCTAAGAATGACGGCGCAGGAAGATTCTCAGCCCGATGCGCACCCTGAGTTGCGTCGCCAGCAAGGCACGGCGGGCACCTCCCGGTCAACTCCGTCGGAAGCACCCCGTGCCCATTGGTGCCAGTGCTCGGTCTTCTCGGCTGTCCATTGCCCGGCTGTCCATTGCCCCCGCTGTCCATTGCCCCCGCTTGCCAAACCGGACAGCGCTGATACAGTGATTCCCGAGTTGGCTTTCGGTCGCTCTTTCTTTAATCCTGATTGGGGTACTGGCATATGGAACTCGGACTCAAAGGCAAACACGCGGTCATCACCGGTGGCAGCAAAGGCATCGGTCGCGCCATTGCGCAGACTTTCGCCGCTGAAGGGGCAAATGTCGCCATCTGCGCGCGCGATGCGGGGGCTGTGGCCGCTGCCGTCGCGGACTTGAAAACCCAGGGCGTCAATGCCTGTGGCCGGGCGCTTGACGTGGCGGACGGTGCTGCGTTGAAGGCCTGGATTGCTGCGAGCGCGGCTGAACTCGGTGGCATCGACGCGCTGGTGTGCAATGTCAGCGCATTGGCGGTCGGTGACTCGGCTGAAACCTGGGAGAAGACATTCCGCACCGACATGATGCACACCGTCAACGCGGTCGCGGCCGCCTTACCTTTTCTTGAGAAGTCCGCGTGTGCCTCGATTGTGCTGATCTCAAGCGTTTCCGGTTTCGAGGTTGATTTCGCTGCCGGTTCCTATGGTGCGATCAAGGCCGCGCTGATCCATTACGCCAAGGGGCTGAGTCGCCAGCTCGTGGCCAAAGGCATACGCGTGAATTGCGTCTCGCCAGGCAATACCTATTTTGATGGCGGCATCTGGCAAAACATTGAAAAGAACGTCCCGGATTTGTTCGCTTCGACTCTTAAAGTGAACCCGACCGGAAAATTCGGCACGCCACAGGAGGTTGCAAATGGGGTGGTGTTCCTCAGCAGCCCGGTAGCCAGCCGCATTTCGGGCACCAACCTCGTCATCGACGGCGCGTTGACAGTTGCAGTGTAGGCAAGGACATCATGAGCACTCCTGACCACACTGGCACCCACGGCCACCAGCATACGATCCACCGCGCGCACATCCACCATGGGTGGGACAACTCCTTTGCGCCACGCCTCAGAATTGTGCCGGGCGAGTCGATCCAGTTCGAGACGGTCGACGCATCATCCGGGCAGCTGAACCGCACTTCCACGGCTGCTGATCTGGCCAGACTTGATCTGGCGCGAGTCAATCCGGTTACCGGGCCGGTCTTTATCGAGGGCGCCCAGCCGGGCGACGCGCTCAAGGTCACGGTCCTGTCGTTCAAGCCTTCCGGCTGGGGCTGGACCGGCAACATCCCCGGATTCGGCCTGCTGACCGACCAGTTTCCGGATCCGCACCTGCACCACTGGAATTACGACCCGCTCAGCGCGGTCTCGGTGATGTATGGGCCGGGCGGGCGGGTGCCGCTGCGGCCGATGTGCGGCACGATCGGGGTTGCGCCGGCTGAACCCGGTCTGCACAGCATCATCCCACCACGCAATGTGGGTGGAAATATGGACATCCGCGATATCGCCGAGGGTGTGGAACTCTATTTGCCGGTCGAAGTGGACGGCGCGATCTTCTCGGTTGGCGACACCCATGCCGTGCAGGGTGATGGTGAGGTCTGCGGCACGGCAATCGAGAGCCCCATCGACGTGGCGTTGAAGTTCGAGCTGATCAAGGGCGCCCACCTGCGGTCGCCGCGTTTCACCACGCCGGGGCCGGCCACGAACCACTTCGACACCAAGGGCTACGAGGTCACCACCGGTATCGGCCCGGACCTGATGGCGGACGCCCGTGCTGCCGTGTCCGAGATGATCGAGCTGTTATGCAGGCGCTTCGGTTATTCGCCCGTCGACGCCTACATGCTGTGCAGCGTCTGCGCCGACTTGCGCATCAGCTCCATCGTGGACGTGCCGAACTGGGTGGTGTCGATGTATTTCCCGCGTGTGGTGCTGGAATAGGGGAGCAGCCGCCGCTCAGTCCCGGCGCTTGATGCGGGCGCCCAGAGCGAGCAGTTTTTCTTCGATGCGCTCATAACCGCGCTCGATCATGTTGGCGTTCTGCACCGTGGACTTGCCGTGCGCGCACAGAGCTGCGCCCAGCAGCGCCATCCCGGCGCGTATGTCGGGCG
>JANLQZ010000192.1:0-1581 GCA_031368125.1 Betaproteobacteria bacterium | reverse complement strand
TCGGCATGGCATCCGGCGTTCGCCGCCGATCCCTATGCGTCCAACAACGGGCTGTACCCGGTCGACCCGAAGCAGCCCGGCAAGTTGTTGTGGTCCGGTCCGTTCCGGACGCTGAATTTCGACTACCCCGACAGCGCGCCTCCCAGCGCCTGGCTGGCGCAGGCGCCGCGGCGCCGGCTCACGGTCGACACCGCTCCCGCCTATGTGGCTGCGCTGAAGAAATTTGTCGAGCCCAGCATGCGCGACATGATTGAAAAGCCCAACCAGTGGAATCAAAAAAAATACGGCTGGTACGACATGCCCTGGCAGGCCGAAGGGGGCGCCACGGGGGGCCGCGAGGCCATACTGGCGGCTTTCTCGGGCCAGGTGTTGCCCAAGGGCGCCTTCAAGGGGCTCGACATTGCGTTGCAGAACCACACCGTGGTCTATTACGACGCGATTTCCGCCACCATGCTCAAGAAGCTGTGGGCCAACCCGTTCAACCCGAACCGCAGTGCGACGGTGTTCCCCGAAGGCGCGATGGTGATCAAGGCCGGGGCCGTGACCGCGACGCCCAAGCAATGGCCGGTGGTCGACGGCGCCACGGTGTGGAATGTCTGGCGTCCCACGGTCGCCGACCTGAGCAACAAGAAGATCACCGACCCCGCGCCGTCGCTGGTGCCCCTGCGTTTGATGCAGTTCGACATCATCGTCAAGGACAGCGTGGCCTCGCCGGACACCGGTTGGGTCTTCGCCACCTACGTCTACAACAAGGACGCGCCCGGCCAGGGCACCTGGGACAAACTCGTGCCGCTGGGCGCGATGTGGGGCAACGACCCCGACATCGCGGCCGACCCCGCCAGGCAGGGCCTGGGCAACGTGGCGCATCCCGCGCATCCGCTCAAAGAGACCTGGATCAACTACAGCGGGTCGGCGCCGTACGCGCTGGAACAACTGGGATGGGGCGGGCGCCTGTCCGGTCCGATCGACGTGTCCAAGCGCCACCAGGTCATCTACACCGATGGCGTGCCGCGCCCCAGCAACCAGCGCGCCTCGTCCTGCCTGAGCTGCCACGGGACCGCGCAGTACCCGTTCGTGGCCAATCTGTACCCCTCGCCGAACCGGATATTCCCGCGCGACGGAAGTACCTTTTTGCTCTATCCCCCGGGTTCGCCGGACTGGAACCGGTGGTTCCAGAACCGGCCCGGAACCGAGCCGCAGAACCGCAGTACCGGCGCCGTGGCGCTCGACTACGACATGCTCGTGATGTTTGCGCTGGGCGCGTTCGACGCCGCGGCGGGAACTGACCGGTACATCCAAAAAGGCCGCACACCCGCCCATTGAACCACCCGCAGGGATACCGCATGTTCTGCTCCAAATGTGGCGCCAAAGCCGCCAGCGACAGCAAGTTTTGCGCGAATTGTGGAACGCTGTTGCCGCCACCCGCGGCCGCCGACCCGGGCGCGCCGCCTGCCGCCGGCGCCACCGGCCCGGAGCAGGACATCTCCCGGCGCCAGATGACGGTCCTGTTTTGCGATCTCGTGGGGTCGACCAGCCTGGCCGAAACCATGGACGCCGAAGACCTGTTCTACGCCATGGAGG
>JANLQZ010000164.1:0-5218 GCA_031368125.1 Betaproteobacteria bacterium | reverse complement strand
GCTGGAAGACCTGAAGAACTACATCCCGGCCACGCTGGAACTGGTGGTGGCCGCGATGCTGATCGCGATCGTGGCGGGCATCCTGCTCGGGCTGCTGGCCGCCGTGCGGCGCAACGGCTGGATCGACTACCTGGTGCGCCTTCTGTCGCTGGCTTCGATCTCGATGCCGCGCTTCTTTCTCGGGTTGATGCTGCAACTGGTGTTTGCCATGTGGCTGGGTATCGCCGCCCTGGGCGGGCGCTTTCCGCTGACGGGCAGCCCGCCACCCACCGTGACCGGCATGCTGACCATCGACAGCCTGCTGGCGTGGGACTGGGCGGCGTTGTCGCTGGCGCTGCAGCACCTGGCGCTGCCCGCGATCGCCATGAGTCTGTCGCCGCTGGCCACGATCACGCGCATGATGCGCGCCTCGACCATGGAAGTGCTGCAGCAGGACTATGTGCTCACGGCGCGCGCGCTCGGCATCCCACCGGGCAAGCTGCTGTTCAAGCACGTGTTGCGCAATGCGTTGTCGTCCACCCTCACGGTGATCGGCCTGTATTTCGGCTGGCTGCTGGGCGGCACGGTGCTCGTGGAGACGGTGTTCGACTGGCCCGGCATCGGCCTGTACGCCACCAAGTCGATCCTGACGCAGGACTTCATGCCGGTCATGGGTGTGGTGCTGTCGATCGGCACCATGTTCGTGTTGTTCAACCTGCTGGTCGACCTGTTGTACGGCGTCATCAACCCCAGGGTGCAGTTGCGATGAGCACCACACCGCCGCCGGACCTGGCCGCCTTGGCCGGTGGTGCCGCGCACGCACGCCGCGAGGCCTGGAGGCGCGCGCTGTACCGCATGCGCCAGAGCAGCTTGTCGATGGTCGGCCTGGCACTGGTCGTGGTGCTGCTGGTGCTGGCGGCCACCGGCCACTGGATTGCGCCGTTCCCGGAGCACATCACCGGCAGCATCGACACCGCGATGCGTTTCAAGCCGCCGTCCTGGAGCCACTGGATGGGCACCAACGAGCTCGGGCAGGACGTGTTGTCGCTGGTCCTCGGCGGCGCGCGGATTTCGCTGTTTGCCGGCCTGGCGGTGGTGCTGCTGGCGGCGGCGGTGGGCACCGTCGTCGGCGCCCTGGCCGGTTACCTCGGCGGCTGGACCGACGAGGTGCTGATGCGCCTGGCCGACCTCAAGCTCACGCTGCCGGGGCTGATCCTGGCGATGGCGGTGGCGGCTGCACTGGGGGCCGGCACCGTCAACATGGTGATCGCGATCTCGCTCGGCTGGTGGCCCGGTTTCGCGCGCCTGGTGCGTGGCGAGGTGCTGGGCAAACGCGAGGAGGTCTATGTACTGGCCGCGCGCGCGCTCGGGGCCGGCCCGGTGCGCATCATGTGGCGCCACATCCTGCCCAACATCGTCTCGCCGGTGATCGTCAAGATGTCTCTGGATGTCGGCTTTGCCGTGCTCACGGTCGCGTCGCTGGGTTTTGTCGGCATCGGCGTCAAGCCGCCGACACCGGAATGGGGCCAGATGTTGTCCACGGCACGCGGTTTTCTGCCCGACTACTGGTGGGCGGCGATCTTCCCCGGTGCGGCGATCTTCCTGGCGGTGCTGAGTTTCAACCTGCTGGGCGACGGCTTGCGCGATGTGCTCGATCCGCGCTCGCGGCGCTGACCCGATGCCGTTGCTGCACATCCGCAACCTGCACCTGGCGATGCGCTCGTTCGAGGGCGAGGCGCATGTGCTCAACGGCGTGGAGTTGCAGGTCGACAAGGGCGAGATCTGGGGCCTGGCCGGAGAAACCGGCTGCGGCAAGTCGCTCACCGGGTTGTCGGTCTCGCGGCTGGTCAATACGCCGCCGGCCCGTTACATGCAGGGGCAGATCCTGTTCGACGGGCGCGATGTGCTGGCGCTGGGTGAGGCCGAGATGCGGCTCCTGCGTGGCCGCGCCATCAGCATGATCTTCCAGGACCCGTCCACCAACCTGAACCCGGTACTGCGGGTCGGTGACCAGATCGCCGACGTGGCCTACGAGATCGGGCGCCATGCGCCGCAGGTGCTGGGCCTGACGGCGCAGGCCGGCAGCGCGGAGCGCCAGCGCGCCGCGCGGCAACTCGGCGTGCAGATGCTCGAGCGCGTGGGCATCGCGGACGCAGCGCGGCGCGCCAACGACTATCCGCACCAGTTCTCCGGCGGCATGCGCCAGCGCGTGCTGATCGCGATGGCACTGGTCGGCCAGCCGCGCCTGTTGATCGCCGACGAGCCGACCACGGCGCTGGACGTCACGCTGCAGGCGCAGATCCTGCAGTTGCTGGCGGACCTGGTGAAACGCAGCGACACGGCGGTGTTGATGATCACCCACAACCTGGGCGTGGTGGCGCAGATCTGCAGCCATGTGGCGGTGATGTACGCCGGGCACGTGGTCGAGTCGGGCCGCACCGCGGAGGTGCTGCATTCGCCGCGCCATCCCTACACCCGGGCCCTGCTGGCGGCGCTGCCGCGGCCGGGCCTGGCACGCGGCCAGCTGGCGAACCTGCCCGGGCGCGTGCCCGACCTGATCCACCCGCCGCCGGGCTGCCGCTTCGCGCCCCGCTGCGCGCGCGCCACCCGCCTGTGCGACAAGCAAACACCGGCCTCGGTGGCGGTGTCGGACACCCACCGCGTGGCCTGTGTTCACCTCGATGCGCAAACGTCATGACCGGGAGCCTGATCGAGGTATCGGAGGTGTCGCGCCATTACCCGCTGGCGCGCACGGGCCTGTGGGAGGCGCGGCGCAGCCTGACTGCGCTGGACCGCGTGTCGCTGGCCGTGCGCGAGGGGCGCACGCTGGGTGTGGTCGGTGAGTCCGGGTCGGGCAAGTCCACCCTGACGCGTTGCCTGCTGGGCCTGGAGCCGGTCGATGGCGGGCGCATCCTGTACCGGGGCGAGGACATCGCGGTGCACGGCGCGCGCGCGCGCCGCGGCCATGCGGCGCGCATGCAGGTGGTGTTCCAGGACCCCTATGCATCGATGAATCCGCGCATGACGGTGCACGACATCGTGGCCGAGGGCATGCTGATCCACGAGCGCGAACTGGGCATGGATGCGGCCGCGCGCACGGCACGGGTGGTGACGCTGCTGGACCATGTGGGCCTGGGGCGCGACCACCTGCACCGGTACCCCCACGAGTTGTCGGGTGGCCAGCGCCAGCGCGTGTGCATCGCGCGTGCGCTGGCGCTGAAGCCCGAATGCCTGATCCTGGACGAACCGACCTCGGCGCTGGATGTGTCGGTGCAGGCGCAGGTGCTCAACCTGCTGCACGAGATGCAGCGGGAGTTCGGGCTGACCTATTTCTTCGTCTCGCACGACCTGGCGGTGGTGCGCTACATGTGCGACGACGTGGTGGTGCTGCGCGGCGGCCAGGTGGTGGAGTCGGCACCCACCGAACAGCTGTTCGAGGCGCCGCAACACGACTACACGCGCGCGCTGATCGCCGCGATGCCGGACGCGGTGTTCTGACGACCGGCTCGCGGCTGAGGCTGTGCGAAAGCTCGACCCGTGCGCGCTTGCTGTCGAAGTTGACCTTCCAGATCGATTCAGGGTCGACTTGCGAAGTCACGGCAAGCTGGCGAAGCGAAGGCAGTAACGAATTTCCCGGCCGTCCAACGCCGGATCGAACAGATGGAGCCACCTGGTCCGCTGGCGCTATGCTTGATAGGGCCACCGTTGAAAAGGCGCGAGAATCACGGGGCCGCGCTGGCGCCTCGTTCCATTTTGCGCGGCCAAAGCCAAAGCCTTTCGATGACCCTCGTCAAGTCCAAACAGCGCGTTGCCGATCACGGAGAAGTCTTTACCCCTGCGTGGATGGTCAAGGCCATGCTCGACCTCGTGCAGGAAGAGACTCACCGCATCGACGCGCGCTTCCTGGAGCCCGCCTGTGGCAGCGGCAACTTCCTGGTGCAGGTGCTTCAGCGCAAACTGGCCGCGGTGGAGCTGAAATACGGCAAGTCCGAATTCGAGCGGCGCCACTACGCGCTGCTGGCGCTGATGTGCATCTACGGCATCGAACTGTTGCCGGACAACATCGCTGAATGCCGCGCCAACCTGCAGGGCATCTTTGCCGACTACCTGAACCTCGATGAGACGTCCGACCTGTATCGGGCCGCTTTCCATGTGTTGTCGATCAACCTGGTGCACGGCGACGCGTTGACCATGAAAGCCAGCGATGGGGCGCCGATCACCTTTGCAGAGTGGGGCTACCTGGGCAAAGGGAAGTTCCAGCGGCGTGATTTCCGTTTCGACATCCTGACCCACTCGTCGGCTTTCAGCGCGGAGGACTCGCTCTTCGCCCACCTGGGCAAACACGAAATCTTCACGCCGGCACTGACCTGGCCGCCGATGACCGTGGGCGATCTGGCTGCCGGGCCGGTGCACAGGGCGATTGCACCAACTCCCAGTGCGGCGGCATGACCACCGTCGCTGCTTCCGTGCCGGTGCTTCGATGGGCGGCGCAGCGCGCCCGCCTGGGCGATGCCGACCTGTCTGCACGTTTTCCCAGGTGGCCTTTGTGGCTCAGCGGCGCGGCCCAGCCCACGCTCAAGCAGCTGGAAGACTTCGCGCGGCTCACGCACACGGCCTTCGGCTACTTCTTCCTGCCCCAGCCGCCGGCGCTGGTGCTGCCGGTGCCGGACTTCCGCACCGTGCGCGACGAAGCACTCGCGGAGCCGAGCAGCGACCTGCTGGACACCCTCTACCTGTGCCAGCAGCGGCAGGATTGGTACCGCGACCATGCCCGCATGCACGGCTTGCCGGCCCTGCCGTTCGTCGGCAACGCCAGCCTGCAGGAATCCCCGGAGGCCGTGGCGCAGCGCCTGCGCCAGACGCTGGGCCTGTCCACCGAAGCGCGTCGCCAGTTGCCGAGCTGGACGGATGCCCTGCGCCAGTTGATCGCGCAGGCGGAAGACGCCGGGGTGATGGTGATGGTGAGTTCTGTCGTGGGCAGCAATAGCCACCGCAAACTGGACGTGGCCGAGTTTCGCGGCTTCGCGCTGGCCGACAGCCTGGCCCCGCTGGTCTTCCTGAACGGTGGCGACAGCAAGGCCGCACAGATGTTCACTCTGGAACGCCACGGCCTGCTGCTGCCGGTGGTGCCGTGCGAACAGATCGTGCCGGGCGACTTTGCGTTCGTGCTGCACTACTTGGTGGACTACGAACTCGACCTCACGGCCATGGACGCCAAGTTCAAGAACGACGAGGTTGG
>JANLQZ010000137.1:0-6605 GCA_031368125.1 Betaproteobacteria bacterium | reverse complement strand
GGCCGGCAACTCGATCGCTGACATCGCTGCCGGCATGTACGCGTACAGCAACATCCTCGCGGCTTTGATGCAGCGCCAGCAAACCGGGCGCGGACGCCACATCGACGTCTCCATGCTGGAGTCGCTGGTCGAGTGGATGGGTTTCCCGCTCTATTACGCGTTCGAGGGCGCCGCGCCGCCGCAGCGCAGCGGCGCCAGCCACGCCACGATTTACCCGTACGGGCCGTTCCCTGCCGGCGACGGCGCCACCGTGATGCTGGGCCTGCAGAACGAACGCGAATGGAAGATCTTCTGCGACCAGGTGATGCTGCAGCCGGCACTGGCCACCGAGGCGCGGTTTGCCACCAACACCCAGCGCAGCGCGCAGCGCGACGCGTTGCATGCGCTGATCCTGCAGGTGTTTTCCAGCCTCACCGCTGACCAGGTGGTGCAGCGACTGGAGGCGGCCGGCATTGCCAACGGCCAGGTCAACACCATGGCGCAGGTGTGGGCCCATCCGCAGCTGGCGGCGCGTGGCCGCTGGCGCGAGGTGGACACACCGGCCGGGCCGGTGCCCGCGTTGTTGCCGCCGGGCTCGTGGGATGTGGATGGACCACGCATGGACGCCGTGCCGGCACTGGGACAACACACCGATGCGATCCTGGGCGGCCTGGGTTATGGCCCGGAGCAGATCGCCGCGCTGCGGGCGGCGAGCGTGGTGTGACAAGCCGGGCTGCCACCGGCGTGCGCGAGTTGCGCGGCAACGCGGTGCGCGAACGGCTGGCGCGTCGCTTCGGTACCAAAGAGCTCGTGCTGGCGAGGCGGAGCCGTGCGAATGGTAGGTTAGAGTCGCGGAATCCGCGTTCCGGGTCGCGCCAAAGGAGATAGACACATGATCGAACACCACATAGACATCCCGAGCGCCGACGGGGCAATGAACAGCTTCGTGGTCCATCCCGAGGAGGGCGGACCACATCCGGTGCTGCTGTTCTACATGGACGCGCCAGGCAAGCGCGAGGAATTACACGACATGGCGCGGCGCATCGCCGCGGTGGGTTATTTCGTGGTGCTGCCCAACCTGTACTACCGGCGTACGCGTGAGTTCCGGCTGACCGAGCGCACCGAGACCGCGCTGGCGCAGATGTTCGCGCACATGCATACGCTGGACGCGGCGAGCACCCGCTGCGACACGCAGGCCATGCTCGACTTCGTCGACACGCAAACAAGTGCCGACGCCGCGCGTGTGGGCGCCGTGGGTTACTGCATGAGCGGGCCGTTCGTGGTGTGGGCGGCGGCGGCCTTTCCCCAGCGCCTGCGCTGCATCGCGTCCATCCATGGCGCCAACATGGCCACCGACCATGCCGACTCGCCGCACCGCGTGGTGGCAGGAGTGCGGTGCGAGAGTTACTTCGCCTGCGCCGAGACCGACCAGTGGGCGCCGCCGGCGGACATCGAAAAGCTCCAGTCCGCGCTGCAGGCGGCCGGGGTGCCGCACCGCGTCGAGTGGTACCCCGGCGTCGAGCACGGCTTCGTGTTTCCGCAGCGCGCGCCGATCTACAACCGGGATGCCGCGGAGCGGCACTGGGAGCGCCTGTTCAGCCTGTTCGCGCGCACCCTGCGCCCGGCGCTGTAGACGCTCCCCGGGCGCCCCGTCGTGGCACCTCAGGTGCGCGCCTTCTTGTCCCGGTACATCGCCGCGTCGCTGCGGTGCGTGAGCGACTCGACGGTGTCGCCGGGCACCGCGGCCGCCACGCCGACGCTGATGCTGATGCTCGACTGCAGGCCCGCGGCAATCGACGGCCAGTCGAAGGCGCGCACGGCGGCGGCGATGCGCGTACACACCTGCTGCGCGACACGCAGCTCGGCGTTCTTGAACACGATCACGAATTCGTCGCCCGCCAGCCGCGCGGCCATGTCGTCTTCGCGCACGTGCGACTTGAGGATCTGGGCAATGCGCTTGAGCACCGCATCACCGACCTGGTGCGAATAGTTGTCGTTGACCTGCTTGAAATGGTCCACGTCGATCAGCGCCACGCAGGGCGGCTGCCCGCGCTCCAGGCCGTTGCGCAGCAGCTCGGCTGCATAGAGCTCGAAATTGCGCCGGTTCGGGATACCGGTCAGTGCGTCTTCCAATGACAGCTTTTCGAGCTGGCGCGAGGTGATCTCGAGCCGGTCGACGCTTTCCTGGCGCTGGCGCAGGTCGACCTGCCATTCCACCACCTTCTCGCGTGTCTCCAGGCCGTCCGAGCGGATCAGTTGTTCGCGCAGGCGCAGCCGGCGCAGTTCATCCAGCGCTTGCCCGTTGTGGCCCTGCGCCACGAACAGCTGGGACGACAGCAGGTGCCCCAGGCAGGCCAGCTGTTCGTGTTCGACCTCGACCGCGATCTCGATCATGCGCGCGGCGTGCCGCAACGCCGCGGTCCAGTCGCCCTGGGCCCAGGCGATCTCGGCGCGCACCCAGCTCTCCAGCGCCGACAGCCAGGTCACCGTGCCGTAGCGCCGGGCCCATCCCGCCATGGCCTCGACGTCCAGCGCCGCCTGCCCGATCCGGCCGTGCCAGCACTGGTCCAGCGCCAGGCCGAACAACAACACGGCCTCGGTGGTCACCTGCGTGCCCGACGACGCGCCTCCCGCGTCGCCGCTGGCGATCAGCGCGATGATGGCCTCGCGCAGGCGGCGCATCTGCATGAGCACGGGCAGTTCGCCCACGTAATAACGCTCGTAGAAGACGCGGATCACTTCGGTCCACCATTGGTTCACGCGCGGTTGGAAGGTGCTCAGGGGCGGGGCGGCGTTCTCGGCGATCTGGATCGCGGTGCGCAGGGCCTGCTCGGCTTTCTCGAAACTGTGGCTCCAGAAATAGGCCACTCCCAGTGCGTTGTACGACAACACACTGTGTTCGTCCTTCTCCAGGAACTGGCTCAACCGCACGCTCAGCAATGCGGCTTCGACGGCTTCCTCGTTGCGCCCCAGGTTGATCGATACGAAGGCATGGGTGGTGAGCGACATCACCTCGCCCGAGGTGTCCCCCAGCAGCTGGAACAGCTGGGCCGCGCGCTGGCAGGCCCGGTGCGCGCGCCGGTAGCGTGACAACATGCGGTCGCAATGCGCCAGGCACAACAGCGCCTTGGCCTCGAAGTGGCGGTCGCCCAGCGCTTCGGCGCCCTTGAGCACTTTCTGCGAGGCTTCGCGCCCGGCGCGCACATCACCGCGGTCGAGAGCCGCGTGGGCACCCTTGAGCAGCAAGTCCAGATTGTGGTCGTCCCGTTCGTTCGCGTCAGTTCCCATGGACCGATTTTGCTTGAGAAACCGGGTGATGCTGCCACCCTACGGCCAGAAGTTGGCCGATGCATGGCACGCGCGTGTGCTGATCACAATCGCGACCGTTGCGCCACGCGATGCATCCGGATGGCAGGCTACTGCGTATCATCATGGCGGCCACACCCTCACCACCTTTGGCGCTTACCCATGACCCCCGACACCCCATGGTCGACTCCCGCCGCCGCCGCATGACATTGGCCAGTGCCGTTCTGGCAGCGGCCTGTTTCGCCCTGGCGATCTACGCCGCGGCCTTGGGCTGGTTGTGGTTCCAGCAGGAAAGGCTGCTGTTCGCCCCCACCGTGTTGCCGGCGGGACTGTCGCTTGTGCGGGCCCCGGACCTGCACGAGCTGACCATCGACGTGCCCGGCGCGCGCCTGTCGGCGTTGCACCTGCGGCTGCCAAACCCGAAGGGTGTGGTGTTCTTCCTGCACGGCAATGGCGGCAGCCTGGAGAACTGGTTCGTCAATCCCGCGTATTACCGGCGTGCCAACTACGACTTGTTCATGATCGATTACCGCGGTTATGGCAAGAGTACCGGCAGGATCGAGAGCGAGGCCCAATTGCGCGCCGACGTGCGCGCGGCCTGGGCTACCGTGGCGCCGCAGTACACCGGGCGCAAGGTCGTCATCTACGGTCGTTCACTCGGGTCCGGGCTGGCCGCCGGCCTGTCGGCCGAGTTGTCGCCCAGCCGTGCACCGGACCTGACGGTGCTGGTATCGCCCTACACCAGCATGGCCGCGTTGACAGCCGAGCACTACCGCTGGGTGCCGCAACTGCTGCTGCGGTACCCGCTGCGTACCGACCAGCTGGTGGGCCGGATCCACAGCCCGTTGTTGCTGATTCATGGCGAACTGGACCCGCTGATTGCGCCGCACCACAGCGATGCGCTCAAGCTGCTCGCCCCGCACGCCACCGTGCTGCGTATCGCCGGCGCCGGGCACAACGATCTGCAGGAGTTCGATGCCTACCTGGATGGTTACGCGCTGGCACTGGCGGCGCTGTGACGCGCCGCGCCGGGGTCTGGCATGTCGCGCGCCGCGGCGTTCAAGCGTGCAAACCGGTCGCCCCGGCCTGAACGGGCCTTGTCCGGCGAGCGCCTTCTGGTGTCAGGCTCCCTTGATCACGGCGATGGCGGCGCCCACCGGGTCGATCATGACGGCGAAACGTCCAACATTCGGTATGTCGGTGGGCGGCATCGTGATCGCCTGCGCGCCAAGCTGCGTCGCCTTGGCCACCGCGGCGTCGCAATCGGCGACGTGCACATACGGCAGCCAGCTCGAAGGCACGGCCAGGCCGGGCGGCTGCTGCATCACGCCGCCGCGCATCTTGCCGGCTGCGTCCTTGAGCAGGTAGTAGGTTCCCTGCGCGCCCATGTCCATTTCGTCATGGCTGAAGCCGAATACCCTTTCGTAGAAGCTGACCGCTGCCTTGGCGTCCTTGGTGAACAACTCGTTCCAGAACCAGCCGCCCACGGGTGTTTTTTCCTCGTCCGCCGGGTCACCCTGGGCCCCTTTCCACAGGCACACTGCGGCACCGGTCGGGTCGGCGATGGCCGCCGCACGGCCCACCGTACCGAAGTCGGTGCCTGGCATCAGGGTCGACGCTCCAGCGGCAGTCGCTGCCGCGAGACTCTTGTCGACGTCGCTCACCGACAGGTACGAAGCCCAGTGGCTGGGCACACCGGTCTCGGCGGCGCGAAAGCCGCCGATGCCGCTGGCGCCGTTCATGATGATGTCGTAGGGTTGCTCGCCCATCGGCATCGGCTGCACGGTCCAGCCGCACAACGCGCTGTAGAAGGCGCGTGTTTTGGCGACATCGTTCGACACGTGCTCGAACCAGACGAATTTTCCGGGCAGGTAACTCATGCTTATGCTCCTTGGGTTGGTGGAAAAAAGCCCGCCTGTCGGGCAGGCGCTACTGTGGACTGGTGAGCGTGAAACTCGGGCGCTGGCGCACCAGTTCCTGGGCGCGCAACACGTTCGGGCAATCGGCCATCAGTTGGCCACCCTCGGGCATCTGCTGTACGTAGGCCAGGATCGGCGCCAGGAACAGGTCGGCGCTGGAGAAGGCCGCACCGGCCAGGTAATCGCCACGCTGGTAGGTTTTTTCCAGCGCCGCGAACTGGGCCGGCATCTCGGCCAGGGCGGCGTCGATCACAGCGCGGTCGGGTTTGCCGTCGGCGCCGCGCGGAAAGATCATCTGCAACACGTAGCGTTTGATCATCGTGTCGTAGAGGTAGCTGTTGATGGCGCTGATCCACTGCACGCAGCGCGTGCGCTCGATGATGCTGCCCGGGCGCAGCGACACCTGGTTGTCGAAACACTCGTCCAGGTAGTTCACGATCGCCACGGTTTCCCAGAGGTCGATTTCGCCGTCGCGCAACCCCGGAATCTTGCCGAACGGGTGCACCGCCAGTATCTCGGGCGAGTTGGGCCCGCAGGCCTGCAGCGTGTAGGCCACGCCCTTTTCGGCCAGCGCCATGCGCGCCGTGCGGGTGTAGGTGCTGCGCGCGTCACCCAGCAGCGTGATGGTGCCGGCAGTGCCGCGTGGGTCGAGGAAGTCGTTGAGCCGGTTGAATGTGGAAACCCAGCCCTGGTTGTGGCCCTCGCGCGCGGCAGCGGCCGGAAAGCCGCTGTGCGCCATGCGCATGGCGGTGCCGCCGTCCTGCTCGTCCAGGTCGACCTCGACCAGGGTTTCCATGTTCGGCATCGGGCTCCTGTCGCCTTCCCATTGCCAGGTGTAGGCCAGCCGGGATGGCCGCTGCAGCAGCTTGAACTG
Organism: Betaproteobacteria bacterium; assembly: GCA_031368125.1. GTDB lineage: Bacteria > Pseudomonadota > Gammaproteobacteria > Burkholderiales > Burkholderiaceae_C > CAISIP01. Next base: position 527 of record JANLQZ010000137.1, on the reverse strand, counting down.
GCCACCCACGGTGTATACAGTGCCGTCGCGCGCCACCATCTCGACCCGCCACCCGCCGCCCAACCTGGCGTCGGCCTGCGCCGCGCGCACCTGCATGCCGCGCGGGCCCATCCAGGCCGACAGGCCGGCCTCGGTGGTGAAGGCATCGAAGACCCTTTCGCGCGGGGCGCGGATGAAACGGGACATGTTCAGCGTGAATCTCTCGGGGGCGTTCATGGTGGTTTCCTTTCAAGTTGCGGCATCGGGCGCGGCGCGCACTAGCCTTTTCCGGGACGGCGGTTTGGGGTGGGCGGGGCACCGGTCTGGCTGCGCGGGCGGCGCGCGGCGGGTGATCGTGCAGCGCGCCCGGCCGCAGCGGGGGCACCGCCGGTGACCGCGGGTTGCACGGCGTTGTCCTGCTCCAGAACTTCGACCAGGCGATCGAGGCTTTGCTCCCAGAACCGGCGGTACTGCGACAGCCAATCGCTGGCCACACGCAGTCCACGCGGGCTGAGGCGGCAGATGCGCCACTGCGCGTCGATCTTGCG
>JANLQZ010000083.1:0-6854 GCA_031368125.1 Betaproteobacteria bacterium | reverse complement strand
CCGAAGCTGGTGGGCATGAGCATGTGGTTGTAGGTGGTGAAGGCGGTCACGCCTTCGGCCAAGGTGGCTGCGTAGTAGGGCGAAGGCCGCAGCCGCGCCGAAGGGGTGATTCCAAACATGGTTGCTGGCCTCGCATAAGGTGGGGTGCGCCAGGCGCGGCGCGCTGCCCGAACTGCGGGCAGTGTAGGACCCGGGCATGCGGCTGCCCATCCGGAAATGCCCCACCGGCGGGAGTCGCATCGGGCCAAGAGGGGGTCGCTTCTCGTCAGTCCGGACCGGCCGCACCTACTGAGGTGCAAGGCGACCGGCGCCGCGCGTGATTGCGCTGCCCTCCGGTCGTGGCTGCCAGCGGCCGGTGGCGCCCGCTCACGCAGCGATCAGTGCCGGCCGGGACACACCGCTTTGTGCACCCGGCCCGATGCCGGCGTCGACGTTGCCGAACAGGTACGACTCCATCGACAACACGCCGTGCACGATGCCGCCTGGCAGTACGGTGACCGGGGCGCCGTCGGCAGCGGCACCGGCTGCGACCAGCAACGGCAGGAAGTGTTCGGCGCTCGGATGGGCACGCGCCGCGTGTGGCGCCCGCGCAAGCGTGTGCAGCAGGTCCTCGCGCTGTTGCCCCTGCACCGTGGTGCGCACCCAATCGACGAATTCGTCGGCGTAGGCCTCGGCCCGATCGTTGCCCTGGCGAAACTCGTACAGGTTGTGCGTCAGGCTGCCCGAGCCGACGATCAGCACGCCCTGTGCAGACAACGGCGCCAGGGCCGCGCCGAATTGCCATGCCGACGCAGCGTCGAGCGTTGCAGGCATCGAGACCTGGAACACCGGGACATCGGCCTGCGGGTACATGTGGCGCAGGGGCACCCACGCGCCGTGGTCCAGCCCGCGTCGCGGGTCGGCGCCGACGCGGTAGCCAGCGGCAGCCAGCAGCTCGATCGCGGCCTGCGCCAGCGCCGGATGGCCGGGTGCCGGGTAGTGGATCTGGTACAGCGCGCGCGGGAAGCCGCCGAAGTCGTGCATCGTCTGCGGCGCGGCGCTGGTTGCCACCGCGACGTCGCGTGTCATCCAGTGCGGTGACACGACCAGCACCGCGCGCGGGCGCGGCAAGTCGCGGCCAAGCTGCGCCAGCAGTGGCCCGGCCGCGCCCGGCTCGAGCGCAAAGGTCGGCGCGCCGTGCGACACGAAGAGGGTGGGAAAACCGCTCATGCCGTAGCTCCTGGTCGGGTGCGCGAACGCCGTTCAGGCGCGCGCGGCGCGGGTACCGGGCACAACCGCCTCGGACGGCCGCCGTGCGCTCGCCGAATTGCGCGCCAGCAGGTTGTCCAGCGAAAAGCGGCCGGCACCACTGATGAACAGCGCCACCGAGACCGCCAGCAAGGCCAATCCGTATTCATAACCGCCGTTGCTCAGGAACAGGCCTTTGCCGATGTGCACGCTGAAGATCGCGACCAGCATCGTGAATGCCAGCACCGCCGATGCAGGCCTGACCAGCAGGCCGAGCAACAGGGCGAGGCCGCCAAAGAACTCGGCGCCGCCTGCCAGCAATGCCAGCAATGTGCCGGGATGCAGGCCGATGGAATCCATCCACTGCGCTGTGCCCTGCAGTCCGTAACCGCCGAACCAGCCGAACAGTTTTTGGGCGCCATGCGCGAAGAATATGGCGCCGACGGGAATACGAACGGCCAACGGGGCCAGGCCGGCGTCGGATGAAACGAGACGATTGATGAGAGGGGATTGCATAGGTGCTCCAGGTGTGAAATTGGCGGCGTGTGCCGCCGGTGTTTGCAGGGGTTATATGACGCGCTTGCGACTCAGGCCGTGGCAGCCGGGGTGGGTGGCATACGGTGGCGGTCGGCGCAGATCATGCGAATGGTCATGGTGAGTCCTTTGGGTTGAAACAAGCCGTTTGCTACGCGGCGGTGCATCTGTTGGTGCAGTGACAGGACTTTATAAGTAACTAGGTTGGAGATAAAGTACATTCAACAGGATTGATTGTTTCAAAATTAAGCACAATGGACCGATTCCTGGAAATGCAGACCTTCACGGCCGTGGTCGACGCCGGCAGCTTCGTCAAGGCGGCCGATGTGCTGGGCATGTCCAAGGCCGCCATGTCGCGGTATGTCGGCGACCTCGAAACCCGCCTGGGCGTGCGCCTGCTGCACCGCACTACCCGGCGCCTGTCGCTGACCGGTGAGGGGCAGGTCTTTTATGCGCGCAGCAAGGAACTGCTGGCCGACGTCGACGAGGCGGAGGCCGAGATCACGTCGCGCAGCGGCGCGGCCAGCGGCCTGCTCAGGATCAACGCGCCGTTCACCTTCGGCATTCTTCACCTGGCGCCCTTGTGGGGGGTGTTTCGCAACCAGTACCACAATGTGGCGCTGGACGTCACCTTGTCCGACCGGCTGGTGGATCTGGTCGAGGAGGGCTACGACGTGGCGATCCGCATCGCGACGCTGCCGAGTTCCACGCTGATCAGCAAGCGCCTGACCAGCACCCGCATGGTTCTGTGCGCCTCACCTGCCTACATCGCGGCGCACGGCGCCCCGTCGCATCCGGCCGATCTGGCGCGACACGCGGTGATCGCCTACAGCTACTGGTCGACCAAGGACGAGTGGCATTTCGACGGGCCGCTGGGTCCGGCAAGCGTCAAGACCCTGCCTGCCATCCATACCAACAGCGGCGACACCTGCCGGGTGGCGGCGCTGGCGCACCAGGGGATCATCATGCAGCCGAGTTTTCTGGTAGGTGACGACCTGGCGGCCGGCACCCTGGTCGAGTTGATGCCGCAATTCCGCTGCATGGAGCTCGGTGTCTACGCGGTCTACCCGACCCGCAAACACGTTTCACCCAAGGTGCGCGCCTTGATCGATTTCCTGTCGAGGCAATTTGCACAGGCGCGCCCGACCTGGTGAACGGCGCGTGGTCGCGGCACGGCTGGCCGCGCTCGCTCCACACCGGTGCTCAATACTGGGCCGCGATCGGGGGCGGCGCGTCGTCGCGGTACTTGTCGCACAAGGCCTGGGTGGACATGCGCAACACGCCCAGGTCGCTGCCCACGGCCACCAGCCGCATGCCCAACGCCAGGTAGCGCCGCGCGTCGGCCTCGGCCGGCGACAGGATGCCGGCCGGCTTGCCGGCCGCCCTGGCGGCTTCAAATACCGTGGCGATCGCTGCCTGCACCTCGGGGTGGTTTGGATTGCCAAGGTGGCCGTACGCGGCCGCGAGGTCCGACGGGCCGATAAATAGGCAATCGACGCCGTCCACCGCGGCGATCTCGGCCGCCGCAGCGACACCGGCGCGGCTTTCGATCTGCACGATCAGCGCGATGTTGTCGTTGACCACCTTGAAATAGTCGCTCACCGTGCCATAACGGTTGCTGCGCTGCGACACCGACACGCCGCGCACGCCTTGTGGCGGGTAACGCGTGGCGGCCACCGCGGCGCGCGCCCGTTCGGCCGTCTCGACAAAGGGGATCAGGAAGTTGTGGCATCCGGCGTCGAGCAGGCGCTTGATCTCCACCGTGTCGTTCCAGGCCGGACGCACCACCGGCGCGCTGGTGCTGTCCTTGAGCGCCATCAGTTGCGGGATCAGCGACAACACGTCGTTGGGCGCGTGTTCGGCGTCCAGCAGCAACCAGTCGAAGCCGGCCACGCCGACCACCTCTGTGGTGATCGGGCTGCCGAGCGAAAGCCAGCAGCCGATCATGCGTTCGCCGCCGAGCAGGCGCTGGCGGAACCGGTTCGGAAACGCGTTGTAAGGGGTCGTCATGGTCGATGGGTCTCCGGCAGAAGGGTCAGCGCACCAGGCAGGGCCGCTTCGGGTCGAACTTCCAGTTCGGGATCAGGTACTGCATCGCCGCGGCGTCGTCGCGCGCGCCCAGGCCATGCTGCAGGTAGAGTTGGTGCGCCTTCTCGACTTCCGCCATGTCGAGCTGGACGCCCAGCCCGGGCCGCTCGGGCACCTGCACATGGCCGCCGACGATCTGTAGCGGGTCCTTGGTCAGGCGCTGGCCGTCCTGCCAGATCCAGTGCGTGTCGATCGCCGTCACTTTGCCGGGCGCAGCGGCGCCGACGTGGGTGAACATGGCCAACGACACATCGAAGTGGTTGTTCGAGTGCGAACCCCAGGTCAGCCCCCAGTCGCGGCAGGTCTGGGCGACCCGCACCGAGCCGGCCATGGTCCAGAAATGCGGGTCGGCCAGCGGTATGTCGACCGACTGCAGCGACAGCGCATGGCTCAGTTGGCGCCAGTCGGTGGCGATCATGTTGGTCGCGGTTGCCAGGCCGGTCGCGCGGCGGAACTCGGCCATCACCTCGCGGCCGGAGAAGCCGTCCTCGGCGCCGCACGGGTCTTCGGCGTAGGCGACCACACCCCGCATGTCGCGCATCAGCGTGACGGCGTCCAAGAGCCGCCAGCCGCCATTCGGATCGAGCGTGACGCGCGCCTGCGGAAAGCGCTCGTGCAGCGCCGTCACGGCCTCGACCTCGGCGCCGCCGGCCAGCACGCCGCCCTTGAGCTTGAAATCGTTGAAGCCATAACGCTCGCGCGCCGCCTCGGCCAGCCGCACCACGGCCTCGGCGGTGAGCGCGCTCTCGTGGCGCAGGCGCGACCAGGCGTCGGCCGCGCCGGGGTCGGTCGCATAAGGCAGGCCGGTCTGGCTGCGGTCGCCGATGAAGAACAGGTAACCCAGCATCTCGACCGATGCACGCTGCTGGCCCTCGCCCAGCAGCGCCGCGACCGGCACGCCCAGGTGCTGGCCGAGCAGGTCGAGCAGCGCCGATTCGAGCGCCGTGACGGCATGCACCGCGATGCGCAGGTCGAAAGTCTGCTGGCCCCGGCCACCGGTGTCGCGCCCGGCCAGCATCGCGTCGACCTCGCGCAGCAGGCCCAGGTGCTCGCCGATCGAGCGCCCCAGCAGCACGCCGCGCGCGTCGTCGATCGCGCGGCGGATGTTTTCGCCGCCCGGCACCTCGCCGACACCGGTGCGCCCGTCGCTGTCGGTCAGGATGACGAGGTTGCGCGTGAAGAACGGGCCATGCGCGCCGCTGAGGTTCAGCAGCATGCTGTCGCGGCCGGCGACCGGTATGACGCGCAGGTCGGTGATGCGGGGCAACGTGTTATGGCTCATGGTGGACTGCTCGCTGCGGATAGGTTGGAAAGCGCTGGACACCTGCCATCGGGCGCCAGACAACTTGGTGTGTTTGCTTATCAGTCATCGTACAACATGAATGGTCTTCCGGAAGTACGGGTAAACCCTAGTTTTTGCTATCGGGCTGATGCCGGCAACGTCTTGCGGGCGCTGCCGTCGCGCCCAAGGGGGGCGCCGCAGCCGCGCGCCATGTGACGGTCGCGGCGCGGGCCGGGCCGGCGCATCTCGCCCAGCCGGTGTCACGCCGCGCCGGCGCGCGCCTGCGCGCGGCGCAGGCGCTCGCGGCTGTTCCACAAATGCGTGCGCAGCGCCGCCCGCGCGGCTTCCGGGTCGTGGCTGGCGATCGCGTTGACGAAGCTGTCGTGCTCGGCATGCACGCGCCGGAGGTAGTCGGTGCGGTCCTCGCCGGCGAGCGTGCTGGTGTCGATGCGCGAACGCGGAATCAGCTTCGCGCCCATGTGTGTCATCAGGCCGATGATGTGCGGGTTGTGGGTGGCGCGCGCGATCTCCAGGTGCAGGCGCAGGTCGGGCTCGACGGTGTCGGTGCCGGCCTGCACCGCACGGGCGAAATCGTCGTGCGCGGCGCGTATCGCGCGCAACTCGGCGCTGCTGCGCCGGGTCGCCGCGATGGCGGCCGCCTCGGCCTCGACGCCCAGGCGCAATTCGATCACTGCGACCACATCGAGCAGGGTGGCCAGCTGCCCGGAGGCGACCGAGAAATCGGCCGCGGCGTCGCCACCGAGAACGAAGCTGCCGATGCCGTGGCGCGTGCCGACCAGGCCGCTGGCCTGCAGCTTGGAGATCGCCTCGCGCACCACGGTGCGGCTGACACCGAACTCGCCCATGATCTCGGCCTCGCTGGGCAGTTTGGCGCCCGGCGCCAAGCGGCCGTCGCGCACCCGGCCGGCGAAGGCTTCGACCAGGTCGAGGGCCAGTGGCCTGGCCTTGTTGCGTACCGTGCTGGAAAAATTCATCGGTGTACTCCGGGTAAACCCTAGGTCAAAAGGGCTTGACAGCAAAACGCGACGCGTCGATGATACTCGTATGACAAGTTGGTTTGTCTAAAAGACGTCTTCTGTAGACGACTATAACGCGATTTCTGCTGGCCAATCCAAACTCCGCTTCAATTCCGATTTCCATATCCATGTTGTCCCAACCAGCCTCCCCGATCCGTTTCTCGCGCCTGCTGTTGACCGGCGCCAATGGCAACCTGGGGCGCGAACTGCGTCCGCGCCTGAAGGCTTATTGCGACACGCTGCGTCTTTCGCACCGCAGCGACATCGGACCGCCAGGGCCGGGCGAGGAGATCGCGGTGGCATCGCTGGAAGACAAGGCCGCCATGCTGGCCTTGCTGAAGGACGTCGACGCAGTGGTGCACATGGGCGGCGTGTCGACCGAGCAGCCGTGGGAGCCGATCCTGGCCGGCAACATCGTCGGCATGGTCAACCTGTACGAGGCGGTGCGCAAGAACGGCGTCAAACGCGTGGTCTTCGCCAGCTCCAACCATGTGACCGGTTTCTACCGCCAGGATGAAGTCATCAGCCCGCGCGACCCGGTGCGACCGGACGGTTTCTACGGGCTGTCCAAGGCCTTCGGCGAAAACCTGGCGCAGCTGTACTGGGATCGTTTTGGCGTCGAGACCGTCAGCCTGCGCATCGGCTCGTCGTACGCCGAACCCAAGGACCGCCGCATGCTGGCGACC
>JANLQZ010000056.1:0-1969 GCA_031368125.1 Betaproteobacteria bacterium | reverse complement strand
GGTGGCGGTGGGGGCTGTGGCGGCGCGCTGGCGGCAGACGAGGACGATGCTGGAGGCGAGAGCGTTGTTCCCCAACGCAATCATCCGACCTGAACCTTCTGTTCTCACCGGCCAAGTGCCGCTGATGGCGAAACCGGCTTCGATGACGGCAGCCAAGAAAGTGTCCCAGCCGGTATTTGTCGTGCCATCGTCGCCATCAGTCTCGGCCTGTTTGAAGGCATAGTAGATGGTAACGGGGAAGGCTGGATGCGCCTGTTCGGCGAGCCGGTGCATGGCTTGAGTCATGCCGTCAAGGAAGAAGGTTTCGGCCTTCTGCTTGCTGCCATGACGGTACGGGGTGGCGACCAGTTCCTCAGCCTTGGGCACGGCCACGGTGGCAAACAGATCGGGAAACACCGGTCTGAGTGAGCGGCGCAGCCAGACATAGAAGAAGTCTGAGAGGTCTGCGTAGCCAATGTTGTCGTAATACGGTGGGTCAGTGGAAATGACCTTATGCATGCTGAGGGTTTGTGAGGCCGCATCAGATTGCGAAGCCTCCGCAAGAGGGCTGCTCGGGAAAGCATCAATTGCCATCGTGCCTTTCTCGACGGCGATGGAAAAGCTCCCCCCTATGTCGGCGAACGTGTTCGCTTCGGCGAAATCCCAAGTCATCGGAATAGCCTGGCGGGCAAAGGTCTCGCGGAACGCACCACGATCACTCATCCACGAAGCAATCGATGATCCAATGTTTGTCATTTTCGACACCGCAAACGCCAAATACACCCCCACCGCATCGGCATACGCCACAGCACCAGCGCCGCCTTTGTCCAGTGCTTTGCCGTCGTCGGGTAGGCCGGCTTTAATGGCATCGCGCTTCACCCGTTCGCGCGCTTCCTGCACCAGATCGGAGAAGGTCGTCAGCGCCACGAGTTGGCGCGGGGTGAAGAGGTCGCCGTAGGTCGTGAGTCCGTACTGCACGGTCCAGAAGTTGCGCGGATCGTTTGGCAACGGCGTCTCTGGCTTCCACGTCGGCTGCGCGGTCAGCGCAATGGCTTCCATTTCCGGCGTTGGTGCGAGGTAAACCCGCCCACGCTCGCCCTCGGCAACGATGGCCATGAGACGAGCACCCATGCGCGCTGCCTTGCCCTCCGCCTTGATGTAGTCACCGGAAATGGGCGTTCCCGACATCAGGCACATGAAGTTCGCCCCGCGCGAAAGTTTGGTTCCATTCTTCGCGCCCTGCGCATCTTTCGGCGCGCCCACCTTCACCGTAAAGCGGTAGCCGCCACTCGCGATCACCGGTTCGACGTACGCCTCCTTGCCGGCCTTGGTAGAGAGCATGAAAGTGGAAGCCAGCGGCACATCCACATGCGCAAACGCCGGGTTCGGGCTTTTGACTGTGCGCGCCCATAACCAGGCAATCACGGTGAGCTTCTGGCCCTCGTATTTCTTCAGGTCCGGCCGCTCGGCGACCATGGCGGCCGTGACGTCGATCTTGGGGTACAGATGGCCGATACGTTTTTCCGCTTCGTCGCGCATCCACTGGCCGTAATACCGCACGTCTTCGGCCAGGCCCTGCGCGCCGCGCCAGCTTTTGTCCATCTGCGCTTTTTGTTTCTGCGCATCCGGGTTCACCGGCGGCTGGCCGGCGAACTTCGGTGGTATCTCTATCATGGCCTTGTTGATCAGCACGGCCACCGGGTTCAGGTCGCTCGCGTAACTCTCCAGCCCGAGGCGTTGCGCCTCCAGCGGTAACGCACCACCACCGGCAAACGGGTCGTGAAAGGCCGGCAGCTTGTAGCGGTCGAACAATTCCTTGGCGCGCGGATGGTCGGCGTTCTCGGCACAGGTATAGCGCCAGCTCTGCCAGATTTCATCGCGCGCCTGCTGCAAGACAGTCTCGTTGGTGGTGTTCTCCCACTTCACCAGTTGCTCGATGATGCGGAACAGGCGCTGCCGTTCCTTCTCCTGCGCCTTGGTGGTCTTGAAG
>JANLQZ010000037.1:0-1689 GCA_031368125.1 Betaproteobacteria bacterium | reverse complement strand
GAACGGCACACCACGCGCCAGCTCGAGCTCGATGAAGTCCACCAGCAGGATCGAGTTGCGCACGATGATGCCGGCCAGCGCGATCATGCCGATCATCGACGTGGCCGTGTACTGGGCGCCCATCAGCGCGTGCCCCGGCATGACGCCGATGATGGTCAGTGGGATCGGCGCCATGATGACCAGCGGCGTCAGGTAGCTGCGAAACTGGGCCACCACCAGCAGGTAGATCAGGATCAGGCCGACGCCGTAGGCGGCGCCCATGTCCCTGAAGGTCTCGTAGGTGATCTGCCATTCGCCGTCCCACTTGATGGCATAGGCGCGAAACGGGTCGGAGGGCTGGCGGATCCAGTATTCCCCCAGCGCGCCGGTATTGGGCAGGGCCGCCGCGGCCAGCTGCGCGCGGATACCGAACAGGCGGTACAGCGGCGAGTCGATGAACCCCGGCGCGGCGCCGGACGCGGGCGGCCGCAAGCCGACGTCGCCCATCACGTAGGACACCGGCAACAGGTCCTTGGTGAAGCGGGTCTTGTCGATCACGCCGCGCTCCACCTGCACCAGCTCCGACAGCGGCACCAGCTGGCCGCTGGCCGAACGCATCGGCAGCGCCAGCAGCGCATCGAGGCCGACCTGGCGCTCGAGCGGCAACTGGATGCGCACCGGCACCGGGTACCGGGACTGGCAAACGTGCAGGTAGGTCGTGTCGGCGCCGGCGAGCGCCGCCTGCACCGACTGCGCGACGAAGGCCACCGAGAAGCCCAGCGTCTCGGCGCGTTGCCTTTGCACCCGCAGGAAGCTGCGCGGCGCGTCGTCCTGCAGGCTGTTGTCGATGCCGACCACATGCGCGGTGTCGCCAAAGGCCTTGGTCACACGCGCGGCGAGCTGGTTGCGCCCGGCCTCGTCCGGGCCGTAGATCTCGGCCACCAGCGGCGACAGCACCGGCGGACCGGGCGGCACCTCGACCAGCTTGAGCCGCGCATGGTATCTGGCCGCGATCCGGTCGAGTTGCGGCAACAGGCGTTGCGCGATCGCGTGGCTCTGCTCATGGCGGTGTTTCTTGTCGACCAGGTTGACCGGCAGGTCGCCCTGCTCGGCATCCCCCCGCAGGTAATACTGGCGCACCAGCCCGTTGAAGCTGATCGGCGAGGCCGTGCCGGCGTAACCCTGCAGGTCGCGCACCTCGGGCTGCGCCGCCAGGTAGGCGCCGAGCTCCTGCAAGGTGGCGGCCGTGGTTTCCAGCGGGGTACCGGCCGGCATGTCGAGCACCACCTGGAATTCGCTCTTGTTGTCGAACGGCAGCATCTTGAGCACCACCCATTGCAGCAGCGCCAGCGCGACCGACAGCACCAGTGCCGCGAGGATGCCGAAGGCCAGCAGCCAGCGCTTGCGTGCGCTGTGCAGCAGCGGCGCGAGCAGCCAGGTGAACAGGCGCTGCACGCGACCGGGACGGGGCGCGCCGCTGGCGTCGGTATTGGCGGTATTGGCGGCATGGGCCGCCGGTTTCATTAGCCGCAGCGCGAGCCATGGCGTGACCGTGAACGCGATCGCCAGCGACAGCGCCATGCCCAGGCTGGAATTGATCGGGATCGGGCTCATGTAGGGGCCCATCAGGCCCGACACGAAGGCCATCGGCAACAACGCCGCGATCACCGTGAGCGTGGCCAGGATGGTCGGGCCGCCGACCTCGTCCAC
>JANLQZ010000033.1:0-1876 GCA_031368125.1 Betaproteobacteria bacterium | reverse complement strand
CAGCGGCGGCACGACGGTGGAAGTGAAGGAACTGTTTTACAGCACACCGGCACGGCGCAAGTTCCTCAAGACCGACGCGACCGAACTGGCCCATTGCGTGGAAGCAGTGCGGCGCGCGGCACTGGCGCGACCGGACGTGGGTTTTGCGATTTGGCATGAGGGCCGTCTGGTCGAGCAGTGGCGCCGACGCACCGGGCCGGATGGTGCGGGCGGACCGTTGGAAGTGGCGCTCGAAGACCGGATGGCCGACGTGTTGGGTCCCGACTTCGTGCAGCGCTCCATCGCACTGGACTACCGCTCTGGTGCGCCGCACGGCGACGGGACGCGCCGTGACGCTCAGCATCCGGTGCGGGTGCGGGGCCGGGTCGGGATTCCCGATGCCGCGCGCGCGCGCGCCGACCAGCAGTTCTGTTACGTCAACGGGCGCTTCGTGCGCGACAAGGTGCTTTCGCATGCGGTGCGCAGCGCCTACGAAGATGTGCTGCATGGCCAACGCCAGCCGGTTTATGTGTTGTACGTCGATATCGACCCGACGCGTGTGGACGTCAACGTGCACCCGACCAAGATCGAGGTGCGTTTTCGCGACAGCCGTGAAATCCACCAGGCGGTACGCCATGCGGTTGAAGACACCCTGGCCGTGCCCCGCGTCGCGGCGGGCTCGGACAGCGAACCGGGCCCGGCGCCCGTGGCACCCGACGCGCGCGGCCCCGCCGGAGCCTGGAGCGGCTGGGCGCAACCGGCGATGAATTTCGGGTCCGCGGCGGGCCACCGGGTGTCGGACTTCGAAGCCTTGTGGCCGGTGAGCCGGGCGACCGACGCAGCGGGGTCGGAGTCGGCATCGGGCGCGCCACCTGCGTCAGCCACAGTGACCGGTGGTGCGGCGCAGTGGGTGGACGAGGTACCACCTCAACCGACCCGCGAACTGTCCGGTACGTGGCCGCTCGGCCGCGCCCTGGCCCAGCTGCAGGGCATCTACATCCTGGCCGAGAATACGCACGGCCTGGTGATTGTGGATATGCACGCAGCCCATGAACGCATCGTCTACGAACGGCTCAAGACACAACTCGATGCCGCGGCGGGTGGCGGCGCCAGCGCAGCGCTGGCCAGCCAGCCGTTGTTGCTGCCCGCCACCTTCGCCGCGACCGCACAGGAGGTGGCCACGGTCGAGGCGCATGCCGACACACTGGCAACACTCGGGCTCGAAATCACACCCCTGTCCGCGACCAGCCTGGCGGTGCGCGCTGTGCCCAGCACCCTGGCGCACGGCGATGCGGTCGAACTGGCGCGCAGCGTGCTGGCCGAGCTGGCACAACACGAGGCCAGCACGGTGGTACAACGCGCCCGTTATGAGCTGCTTTCGACGATGGCCTGCCACGGCGCAGTGCGCGCCAACCGCAAACTGACGGTCGAAGAAATGAACGCGCTGCTGCGCCAGATGGAGGCCACCGAACGCTCCGACCAGTGCAACCACGGCCGTCCCACCTGGCGCCAGTTGACGATCAGGGAACTGGACAGCCTGTTCCTGCGCGGGCGCTGACGTGCGACCGCCGCATTGGAACTTCCACCGAACTGCTGAGTCCTTGCGACGATGAAACGCTGGCGCCTCTTTACCGCAGTCCTTTGTTCTCTCGGCGTGCTGATCGGCTGCGCGACGCTGGACGACAAGCAGGGCGAATGGATCTTCCAGCCCAGCGACCGCACCTGGGGCGGCGCGGGCGCGGCAAGCGACATGGAAGACGTGTGGGTCGAGTTCGACTCCGCGTTGTCGGGTCGCCACGTCCGCCTGCACGCCTTGTGGCATGCCGCGCCGGCAAGACCTGGCGCGGATGCGGTCCCGGCGCCGGTGCTGCTCTACCTGCACGGGTCGCGCTGGAAC
>JANLQZ010000023.1:0-4165 GCA_031368125.1 Betaproteobacteria bacterium | reverse complement strand
ATTGAAAGTTTTGCCCCCACCGCCATAACCCTCGACATGGGCGTCGAGCAATATGGCCTGGGCGCTGGAGTAATCTTGCGCGTATTTTACGAGATCAAACCGCGCGGCCGCATCACCGAGCGGAATCCTGGCCGCGCGAATGTATGGTCTGGTTCCTCCCTGGGTTGCATCGAGACACTGCTGCGGTGATTCCTCGCCGTGAAACTGGGCAATGGCATTTCGCAGTTGCGCGCAGGCAGCCATAACATGCGCGGCATCTTCATTGACGAACAGCAATACTGGGGTCACAAATGGCGGCAGGCGTCTGGCAAGTTCGGCCGCCCTTGCAACAGGCACATAACGGGGACTCTCGCGGTACAGCACAAAGCCGATTGCATCCGCGCCGGCGGCCACCGCGGCATCCACATCCTGCTCGCGGGTCAGCCCGCAGATCTTGATCCGCGTGCGCGGGTCAGCGGCAATTGCTGGCGTCATGGAAGCCCATCAAAGGCCGCAGTTCGATCTGGCAAGCCCCATTGCGGGTCATAACGCGGGCCCAGGAAATAGAGGCCTTCAGGCGAAAAGGTCGGCGCGGCAGCGTCGCGGCTTCGCGCGGTCAGGACTTCCTGCATCCATTGCGGGGGCCGCTTGCCTTGTCCGATGGCGACGAGGCAACCCATGATGTTGCGGATCATATGGTGCAGGAAGGCATTGGCCTCGAACTCGAACCTCCAGTAGGCACCACGTCTGGAAATCGTGATCCGGTGCATCGTCTTGACCGCCGACAGTGCCTGGCACGCCGCGGCACGGAACGACGTGAAGTCGTGTTCGCCGAGCAGATGGCTGCTGGCCAGTTGCATCGGCTCCTGCGCCATGGGTCGCATGACCCACCCGACCCGACCCGCATCGACGCTGGGCCGTACTGCTGACTCCAGTACGACGTAGCTGTAACGTCGGGCGATTGCGTTCGCGCGACAGTGAAATTGTCTGGGCACCTCGACCGCCCATTCGATGCCGATGTCGCGCGGCAAAAATGCGTTGGTGCCCCGAACCCAGGATACAGGCCTGCGCTGCGCGATCGTGTCGAAGTGAACCACCTGCATCAGGGCGTGCACGCCGGCGTCGGTTCGTCCCGCGCATAAAGTGGTGACCTGGTGCGCAGCCATCTTCGACAACGCGGACTGGATGTGGTCCTGAATGGTGCGGCGGGACAGCTGGCTTTGCCAGCCCTCGTATGCGCGGCCGTTGTAACTCACGCCAAGCGCCCACCTGACACTCCCCTGGACCTCGCTCATGCCGAGCACCCGGCAGACACCTATCCCAAGCTGCTGAGCGCCCGTTGCGCGCGGGTTTTCAGATCGCCCGATGCCTCGGCGATGACTTCTTCGATCAGGGCGCGCGCGCCGTCGTCGTCCCCGATCGAGACGAACTCCTCGGCCAGAGCAAGCTTGGTTGCCAGAGGGTCCTCGGGCGCAGCGGCTACTGCTGCGCCTGCCGGCTCCGCCACCGGATCCAGATCAAGCGACAGGGTACCCAAATCGAACTCGAGCATCCCGGAATCCGCCGGCGCGGGAGAATTGAGCGGCGCCTGCGAGGCCGTGAGCGGCGTCGGGGCGGTATAACCGAAACTCACATCTGGCAATGGGGCGTCAACCGCGCCGGCAGGCGTCACCGCCATCTTGATTGTCTGCAGCGGGATCGGGTTGGTGGAGCCGAAACTCACCTCCGCCTGCTGTCGGAAGTTCTCGGTCTCGTTCGGCGCAATGGCCACGGTGTCATTGGCCAGTGACAATTCTGGCAAAGCCACCTCCACCGCCGAGGCATTGTCGGTAGCGCTTGCCGGCGAGGCTGCCAAAGCCGCGGTCGTCACGCCGAAATCCATATCCAGCGGCGCCGGTCCCGAATTCACGGCCCCGATCGCCACAGTTGGTTCCAGCTCACTGGGCCGGGCCTCCATGATGGCACTGGCTGGTTCTTCGTCGAGCGAAAAATCGAGATCGAGATCGAGGTCGATTGGCGCCGATACCGCCGCCGCAGGTGTGATTTCGAGCCGTTGGGTCGCGGCGCTGGCTGCCGCAAAACCGGCGAGTTCTCTGGCTGGCATCGCGACCGTCTGGTTCTGGATTGACGGCTGTCCGCCAGGCTGGTACAGCGGGTTGCCTGGGTCGATGGTCAACCCCTGCTCGCAAATGCGGGCCCAATCCTGGCTCTGCGCTCCGGTGAGCTTGAAGGCCTCGTTGGCCATGGTTTCGAACGCTTGTGCATCCCGGCGTTTCGCATAGATATCAAGCAATTTCTGATGCACTGCGACGCGCCCGGAGTGGGTGCGCAGGGCTTCCTTGAGGATCTCCTCTGCCTGCAGGTCGCGGCCATATGCCAGGTAGACGTCGGCTTCGGCGACTGGGTCAACGTCGTCCGCAGCGTCCAGTTGGCTCGGCGAGTAAACCATCGATGAACCGGTTGCGGCACCGTCGTTGGTGTCTACACGCTGTCCGCCACTGGCGCCAAAAAACGAGTCGGGCTGGAGTCGGCTTTCCAGGAAGGCGCTGTCGACTTCCGCGGTCTTCTTGCGCTGCCGCGCCCTGTATACGCCAAGGCCGGCCAACAGCGCGACCAGCGCCCCGGCACCGAGCAATACCCCCTGGTTGTCGACCAGCTTGTCGACCAGGCCGGGTTCGACCACGGCGGGAGCTTTGGGCGGCGGAATTGCCGACGCTACAGGAGCAGTTGGCGGCGCGACCGCAACTGGCGCCACGGGCGCCGGAACCGCTGGCACTGCGATGGCCGGAGCTGACGATGCGACAGCCGGCGCAGGGACCGGAGCAACGCCAGCCACTGGCGCAGGAGCCGCAGGCGGAGGTGCCGGCACTGCGGCGGCCACCGGTGCCGGGGCCGCGGCAGGCGCCGACGCAACGGTGGTCGAGGCCGCTCCGAGGCCGCTCAAGTCCTTGATGTTCTTGGAGAGCTCGGCCGCCCGTTGGCTGGCGTCCTTGGCGATCTTGTCCTGGGCTATTTTTTCCTCGGCGGCCTTGGCCTGTATCGCGCCCTTGGAAAGCGTCAGTTTGTCTGGCGTCTGAGCAGCGGATTTCTTGTCGTCGACTTGTGCCTGGATACTGCCGCCGGCCTTGCGGTCTGGCGCAGCGACCGGCGTGGCCGGGGCGTTCGTGGCCAGTTTGGTCCTGAAGTCATTGAAGTCGCGGCTCTGGGCAACCACCGTCCGTGCCGCTTCCGGCGCCGTCATAGACAGTGCCTGCTCCTGGCTCGGGACAGTCAACACGGCACCGGCTTTGAGACGGTTCAAATTTCCGTTGACGAATGCGTCTGCGTTCGCCCTGAGTAATGCCACGAGCATTTGGTCCAGCGACACTTGCGCGGGCTTGATCGCTGCTGCGATCTTGCTGGCGGTATCGCCCGGTCGCACCGTTACGGTCGAGCCGTTGTCTTTGGGCAATCTGGTCAGCGGCGCCGCCGCTGGCGCGGCCGGAGGCTTTCGCGCCGCCGTCGCAGCCCGCGCTGGCGCCGGAGTCGGACCAGTGGCAGGCGCGGATGCCAGCGGCGCTGCGGTCACCTGCGGCGAGGCCGGCGCCACGACCGCCGCCGCCCGCATGCTTGGCGGATCCAACAACATCGTGTAGTCGCGCACGATGCGACCGCTCGACCAAGTGGCTTCCAGGATGAGGTCCACAAACGGTTCCGTGACGGGTTTGTCACTGCTCATGCGGACGTACGCGCGGCCATCCGCACGCCGCTGCAACGACAACTGCACTCCCGCGAGAGCAGGGTTGTATTCGAGGCCTGCTGCTCGAAATGCTTCAGGCAGCGCCACCGAGGCCTTGAGGGACGCGGCTTCTTCAGCGTTGATATCGAGGATGTCGATTTCTGCGCGCAGCGGGTCACCCAACGCCGACTGCACGGTGATTCGCCCCAGGGCTAGCGCCCAGGCATTCGATCCGGAGAGGCCAAATAGCGCGGCGACCAACGATGCCAGAGCGGTCTCGCGCCAGCGATATGACTTAGAAATCAATTTATAGCCTCCGATGTTCGGGCGACCCACCACCACGGCACATTGTGGGAGCAAATGCCTCGACTCTCAAATCTTGAAAAGTACCATAACATCAATGTCTTAGCCTGACAAGCTGAGAAAGCGCTCAAGTATCGTCGAGTGACTCGCGGTAGGCTGTCCGGC
>JANLQZ010000972.1:0-2838 GCA_031368125.1 Betaproteobacteria bacterium | reverse complement strand
CAGGCCTGGCACGACCGCTGCCCGCACCGCGGCACGCGTCTGAGCCTGGGCCGCATCGTCGATGGCCGCCTGTGCTGCGCCTACCACGGCTGGGAGTTCGCCGCCGACAGCGGGCGCTGCGTGGCCATTCCCGCGCTGGCTGACCTGGCCCGGCTGCCCGGCCACGTGTGCGCGCGAACCTGCACGGTGGCCGAATCACAACAGATGGTCTGGGTGCGGCTCGAACCCGACCCGCGCCTGGCGGATGCCGCGGGTCCTGGCGGGCCGCAGTCCGGCGCGGCACCAGTTTCCTTCCTGCGCTCGCTGGCCGTGCGCGCGCCCGTGGAGCGCGTCCATGCCGCCTTGCGCCAGCATGGTTTCGCGCCTGATGGCCCCAGCACATGGCTGGGTGGGCTGGCCCGGCACGCCGCGCGGATGTTCGTGCTGTGTGTGCAGGCCGACCTCACTTTTGTCCACGCGTGGTTGTGCCAACCACCGCGCGCGGCGTCACACGCAGACGTTTTCGCCGCCCTGCGCCGGCTGCGCAGCGACGCGGAAACGGGCCGGGCCCGAGAGCGTGCAAGGCCATCCAATGCACCCGCGCATTGAATCGCCGCTCACGCGCTGAGGCCGCCGCCAGCTGAAAGCGCTACATGCCGTTCACCACCGACGACCCGAATGTGCGCAACGACTGGCTGACCGTGGGTCCGGCCAGCCGGCTGCTTGGCACCTCGGCCCGGCGGCCACTGCACACGCGGCTGCTGGGTGCCACCCTGACCGTATGGTGCGACGACGCCGGCCAGCCCCGCTGTTGCGACGGGAAGGTTTCACTGCCAATGCAGCAGCGTTACGGCTATCTGTGGGTGTGTACCGGAGAGCCCCCGGCCCGACCGCTGTTCATGTTGCCGGAGTACGAGGAGCCGCAGCGGCGCATCGTCGACTGTGGTGGTATCGGTGTGGCGACCTCGGGCCTGCGCGTGGTGGAGAACTTCCTGGACATGGGGCATTTCCCGTTCGTCCATAGCGGCACCCTGGGCAAAGTGCCGCACACCGTGGTGGCGCCGTACACGGTGACGGTCGACCACCAGACCAACGAGATCCTTGCCACCGGATGCCGTTTCTACCAGCCCCAGGCCTCGGCCTCGGCGGCGCACGGCATCGAGGCGCAGTACCGCTACCGCGTGATGCAGCCGTTTTGTGCCGCCTTGTACAAATCGTGCCCGAACCGGGCCGGCGCGCAGGACGTGATCACGTTGTTCGTGCAGCCGCTGGACGACGAACACGTGGTCGCGTATTGCCTGCTGGTCTGTTTCGAGGACCACCTGAGCGACGCCGAAATGGTCTCGTTCCAGCACATGATCTTCGGCCAGGACCGGCCGATCCTCGAAAGCCAGCAGCCGCGCCGGCTGCCGCTCGACGGCTCGCTGGAGGCGCACATGCGTTGCGACCTCAGCTCCGTCACCTACCGGCGCTGGCTCAAGGCGCGCGGCATGCGCTTCGGCGTGCACGTCGGGGCACCGGGTGCTGGCACGGTGGCAACGGGGGCGGTGTGATCAGCCTGCACGACTACGAACTCTCGGGCAACTGCTACAAGCTGCGGTTGTTGCTGCACTGGCTGGGGCTGGAGTACACCCGCATCGCGGTGGACTTTCATCCGGGGCGCGCGCACAAGTCGGCGGATTTCATCGACCACGTCAACCCCTTGGGCCAGTTGCCGGTGCTGCACGACGGCGACTTCAAGTTGCGCGACGCGCAGGCCTGCCTGGTCTACCTGGCCAGTCGTTACGACCGGTCGGGCCAGTGGTACCCCGACGACGCGCGCATCCGCGGCAACATCACGCTGTGGCTGGTCGTGGCGGACGAGATCACGCGCACCGCATCGGCGGCCCGGCTGCACCACAGCTTCGGTTACCCGGCCGACCTGGACGCCTGTGTCGCGGGTGCACGCGCCGCCTTTCGCCTGCTGGACGACCAGCTGGCCGAAAACGCATGGCTGGGCCAACCCTGGCTTGCGGCCGCGCACCCGACGATTGCGGACATCGCCTGTTTTCCCTATGCGGCGCTGGCCGGCGAAGCGCGGGTCGACCTGCAGGAATTCCCGGCGCTGCGGCGCTGGATCCGGGACCTGCGGCATCTACAGGGTTTCATCGCGATGCCCGGCATACTCGACCCGTCGTTGTAACTCCCCGAAAGGAACTCCATGAAACTGCTGATTACCGGCGCCGGCGGCTTTGTTGGTGCCCGCCTGGCCCGCACCCTGCTGGCCCGTGGCCACCTGAACGGCCAACCGATCGACACCCTGGTGCTGACCGACCAGGTACCGGCCCCGGCCGACCTGCTGGCCGATGCCCGGGTGCAGGGCCGCACCGGCGCGCTGCTGGCGCAATGCGCCGCGTTGCGCACCGAAGCCTTCGACGGAGTGTTCCATCTGGCCTCGGCGGTGTCGGGTGAATGCGAGCTCGATTTCGACCTGGGCATGTCTTCCAACCTCGACAGCACGCGCGCCCTGCTGGACGCCCTGCGGGCCGCCGGCCAGGCCTCGGGAAAAGTGGCGCGGCTGGTGTTCTCCAGCTCGGTGGCGGTGTTCGGGCCGGACCCGTCGGTGCCACTGCCAGCGCGCGTCGCCGACGACACGCTGCCCGCGCCGCAGACATCGTACGGCGCACAAAAACTGGTCTGCGAGCACCTGGTGGCCGACTACACACGCAAGGCTTACATCGACGGCCGGGCCGCGCGGCTGATGACCGTCACGGTGCGCCCGGGCCGGCCCAACGGGGCGGCGTCGTCGTTCTTCTCGGGCATCATCCGCGAGCCGCTGGCCGGGGTCGAGTCGATCCTCCCGGTGAACGACCAGGTGTC
>JANLQZ010000919.1:0-4204 GCA_031368125.1 Betaproteobacteria bacterium | reverse complement strand
TGTTGGTCAAGCCGGGCTTGAGATTGAAGGGGTTGATGTTCGGTACGCCCTTGGTACCGATGATGCTGTTGACCGCAATGATCGACTGCTCGCCGGTCATCGCGCTATGGCCGCCATGAAACACCGCGATCTCACCACCGGACTCCCAGCGCACCTCGCCGGCGGCGTAATGAATCACCGCCTGCTCGAGTGAAATCCAGGACTGGGGCAGACCCTGGGCTGACAGCTTCAAGACCTTCAAATCAAGCCTCCTGAAACGATGCGAAGAACCAATCCGATACGATGCGATGGACCAGCGCGCCCGAGCCGTCCCTGACCCGACCGCCGCTGAGCCACAATATACCCTTTTTCCGCCGCATTCGCCGGTGAAGCCTGCGGGCACGGCCCGGTCCTGCTATCAAAAACATAACATTCGAATGAAAGTCTTTCGCGGCCTCAAGCATTCGGGTCTGGCATCCGCGTGTGCACTGACCATCGGCAACTTCGACGGCGTCCACCGCGGCCACCAGGCCATGCTCGCGCTGCTGCGCGGCGAAGCCGCCCAGAGAGGGGTCTGCAGTTGTGTCCTGACTTTCGAACCCCATCCGCGCGACTACTTCGCCGCCGCCACCGGCCGCCAGCAACTTGCGCCGGCACGCATCGGCACCCTGCGCGACAAGCTGACCGACCTGGCCAATTGCGGCGTCGACCAGGCGGTCGTGCTGCCGTTCGATGCCCGCCTTGCGGCCTGGTCACCGACCGAATTCATCGACTCGGTGCTGGTGCACGGGCTCGGCACCAGGTACGTGCTGGTAGGCGACGACTTCAGGTTTGGCGCCAAGCGTGCCGGCGACTATGCCTTTCTTGACGCCGCAGGGGAATCGCGGGGCTTCGACGTGGCGCGCATGAACAGCTACGAGGTGCATGGCTCGCGGGTGTCGAGTTCCGCCGTGCGGGAGGCGCTGGACCATGGCCGGATGGAGGATGCGGCGCGCCTTCTGGGTCGACCGTACCGCATATCCGGGCATGTGGTGCACGGGCGCCAGCTGGGCCGCGACCTCGGTTTTCGGACCCTCAACCTGCGCTTCGCCCACTGGAAGCCCGCCGCCAGCGGCATCTTCACCGTGCTGGTCCACGGACTGTCCGATACGCCCTTGCCAGGCGTCGCGAATCTCGGTGTTCGCCCGTCCGTCGACGAGCATGACGTCAATGGCGGGCGGGTGCTGCTCGAGACCCACTGTCTGGACTGGCCAACCGGACTGGGGCCCGACGGCGGCTACGGTAAAATTATTCGCGTGGAACTTCTGCGCAAATTGCACGGCGAACTCAAGTACGACGGTCTGGAGGCGCTGCAACGCGGCATAGCCAAGGACTGCGACGATGCACGCGCCTATTTCGCATCGATGCACACCGAAACGCATCGGCAGACCACGCGCGACCGAATTTAATCGGCGAAAGGTTTTCGCCCGCCTGCCGGACCGGCTGGCAGTCCGATACTTTTCGCCGGTGCACATGGTCAAAAGGGCGTCCGGGCACTCCGGCCCGTTTTGAATGCTCCCGATTCCCGAATGCTGGCAAACGACTGGCCTGCGCCCACACCGTCATGACCCAAAAAACCGATTACCGCAACACCCTCAATTTGCCCGAGACGGCGTTTCCGATGCGGGGCGACCTGCCCAAGCGCGAGCCCGGATGGGCCAGGGACTGGGACGAAAAAGGCATCTACAAGAAGCTGCGCGACGCACGCACAGGCGCGCCCAAGTTCATCCTGCACGATGGTCCGCCTTATGCCAACGGGCAGATTCACATGGGCCACGCGGTCAACAAGATCCTCAAGGACATGATCGTGAAGGAACGCCAACTCGAGGGTTTTGACGCGCGATACATCCCGGGCTGGGATTGCCATGGCCTGCCGATCGAAAACGCAATCGAGAAGAAATTCGGCCGCAACCTGCCGCGGGACGAAATGCAGGCCAGGAGCCGCGCCTTTGCCACCGAGCAGATCGGTATCCAGATGGCCGACTTCAAGCGGCTCGGTGTGCTGGGCGAATGGGACCATCCCTACCGCACCATGGACTTCAAGAACGAAGCCGGCGAAATCCGCGCCTTCAAGCGGGTAGTCGAGCGCGGCTTCGTCTACCGCGGCCTCAAGCCCGTCTACTGGTGCTTCGACTGCGGCTCCTCGCTGGCGGAGTTCGAGATCGAATACGCCGACAAGAAGTCTCAAACCCTCGATGTTGGTTTCCTGTGCGCCGAGCCCGAACGCCTCGCTTCGGCATTCGGGCTGCAGCGGCTGGACAAGGCCGCCCTGGCCGTGATCTGGACCACCACCGCGTGGACCATTCCGGCCAACCAGGCCCTCAACCTCAACCCCGAATTGGAGTACGCGTTGGTCGACACGCCGCGCGGTCTGCTGCTGCTCGCGAGCAGCCTGGTCGACCGATGCCTCGAGCGTTACCAGCTCGCAGGCTCCGTCATTGCGACTGCTGCGGGGAAGGCGCTCGCCGGCATCAATTTTCGGCACCCTCTGGCGCAGGTCGACCCGGGTTACGACCGTCTGTCTCCGGTGTATCTGGCCGACTATGCGACCGCGGAAGATGGAACCGGCCTGGTCCACTCGTCGCCCGCTTATGGCGTGGAAGACTTCAACAGCTGCGTCGCCCATGGCATGCAGGTCGACGACATCCTCAACCCGGTCCAGGGCAACGGCCGTTACGCCGCCGAACTGCCGCTGTTCGGCGGCCTCAACATCTGGAAGGCCTGCCCCGAGATCATCAAGACCCTGCGCGACGCCGATCGCCTGCTTGCAACGTCCGACCTTCAGCACAGTTACCCGCATTGCTGGCGCCACAAGACACCAGTGATCTATCGGGCCGCAGCGCAGTGGTTCATCCGCATGGACGAGGGCGTGGGCGTGTTCACCAAAGACAAGGCGCCGGCAACGCTGCGCCAGATGGCGCTCGACGCGATCGAGCAGACTGCCTTCTATCCGGAGAATGGCAAGTCGCGCCTGCGCGACATGATCACCAGTCGGCCAGACTGGTGCATCAGCCGCCAACGCAGTTGGGGGGTGCCACTGCCGTTCTTCATCCATCGGGACTCCGGTGAACTGCACCCGCGCACGATGGAGATCCTGGACCTTGCCGCCGATATGGTGGAACGCGGCGGGATCGAAGCCTGGAGCAAGGCGACAGCGGAATCGATCATAGGCGCAGACGACGCGGCGCTCTATACCAAAAGCAGCGACATCCTGGAGGTATGGTTCGACTCGGGCACCACCCACACCACGGTGCTCAAGGGGTCGCACCCGGGCAATGCGCACGAAGAACGCGACAGCCGCACCGGCGCTCCGGGCCCCGAAGCCGACCTGTACCTGGAGGGCCATGACCAACACCGCGGCTGGTTCCATTCTTCGTTGCTGACTGCATGCGCCATGTACGGCCGTGCGCCTTACCGGGGGCTGCTGACACACGGATTTACCGTCGACAGCCAGGGTCGCAAGATGAGCAAGAGCCAGGGCAACGGCGTGGACCCGCAAGAGACATGGAAGAAACTCGGCGCGGAAATCATCCGGCTGTGGGTGGCCGCGAGCGACTATTCGGGCGATATCGCCGGTGATGACAAGATCCTCGCGCGCGTCGTGGACACCTACCGGCGGATCCGCAACACGCTCAAATTCCTGCTGGCCAATACCAGCGACTTCGATCCGTCGCAACACGCGGTGCCACCCGGGCAGATGCTGGAAATCGATCGCTACGCGCTGGCGCGTGCGTCGCAGCTGCAGGCCGACATCCTCGCCCACTACAAGGTCTACGAGTTCCACCCGGTGGTGGCCAAGCTGCAGATCTATTGCAGCGAAGACCTGGGCGCGTTCTACCTCGATATTCTCAAGGACCGCCTCTACACGATGGCGCCCGGTTCTTTGGCGCGCCGCTCGGCACAGACCGCGTTGTGGCAGATCACGCTGGCGATCCTGCACTGGATGGCGCCGTTCCTGAGCTTCACGGCCGAGGAGGCATGGAGCGAACTGGGCACGGCAGGCAAGATACCGATGGCGTTGCGCGACTCGATCTTCCTCGGTACGTACCCGCAGCTGGCGTCGGCCGATCAGCCGCTGCTCGACAAATGGGCGGGCATTCGCGGTGTGCGCGAACTTGCCAACCGGCAAATCGAATCGCTGCGGGCGGCCAACATGGTCGGCTCGTCGCTGCAGGCGGCGATCCAT
>JANLQZ010000878.1:0-2476 GCA_031368125.1 Betaproteobacteria bacterium | reverse complement strand
TGGCAATCGCGCATAGACCCTGCGCCCATTCACTACCGACCCACGTCCCCGGGCAAGCGCATGGCAGACCAGGCAAACGGAGTCCACGGCTTCGTCGTCAAGCCGTCCGTCCGGGCGCGCACGCCCGGCGCGCTGGCCCAGGAAGTGGCCATACGGAGCGCAAACCAACGACCGCAACCGGCCGCAAACGGACATTGCACAACGCCGCGCGCCGCACAAGCGGCGGGTCGGTCCAAACACAGCGGAGCAACTGACATGGCCTTTTCGCAAATTGGCAACAGCTCTTCCAACGCGCTCGCGGCCGACGCGCGCAGCCTCAACACGCTCAAGCTGCAGGCGGGCCAGAATACGCCGACCGCGATCAAGGAGGCGGCAAAACAGTTCGAGTCGCTGTTCATGCGCGAGCTGATCAAGAGCATGCGCGAGGCGACCATGAAGTCGGGCCTGCTCGACAGCGCCGGCGGCGACCTGGGCGCCGACCTGCTCGACCAGCAGCTGTCGGTGCAGATGTCGGGTATGCCCGGCGGCCTGTCGGACCTGATCGCGCGCCAGCTCTCGCAACAGATCACGGCAACCGACAGCGGCGCGCCACCGGTGGCCAAACCGGCCGCGCCTGCTGCCGCGGCGCCACTCGGGTCGGTGCGGCCGACCAGCAACCAGGGCGAGTTCGTCCAACGCCATGCGGGGGTTGCAGCCAAGGTGGAACAGTCCAGTGGTATTCCCTCGGGTTACATGCTGGGCCAGGCCGGGCATGAAACCGCTTGGGGCAAACACGAGATCACGATGAAGGGCGGCGCGCCCTCGTTCAACCTGTTCGGCATCAAGGCCGGCTCTGGCTGGAGTGGCAAGGTGGCCGAAGTCGCGACCACCGAGTTCGTCAACGGCGCGGCGCAGAAAGTGGTGGCGAAGTTCCGGGCTTATGGCTCGTACGAGGAGTCGTTTCGCGACTACGCGCGCCTGATCACCCAGAGCCCGCGTTATGCCCAGGCCCGGGAGCAGACCGCTTCGGCCCACGCCTACGCCAGCGGCCTGCAACGCGCCGGTTACGCGACCGACCCCGATTACGCGTCCAAACTGAGCCGCGCGATCAACCTGACGCTGCAACTGCAGCGGGCCCAGGCATGAAGCGTCGGTTCCAGGCCGGCACGGCCACCACCCTGCGCGCCGCTGGCCGGCCCCAAGGCCGAACGGCGCCGCCGGGAGGCCGCGCGGCACGCACAGCTGCCGGCGTGGGGGTGTCATGAGCGGGCTGCTCAATATCGGAACGCGGGCGCTGCTGACCAACCAGCTGGCGCTGCAGACGGCCGGCAACAACGTCTCCAACGTCAACACCACCGGCTACTCGCGCCAGTCGGTGCTGCTGCAAAGTGTCGAGGGGCAGTTCAACGGCACCGGTTATTACGGCAACGGGGTCGAGGCCGCGACCGTGCTGCGCAGCCACAGCGAGTTCCTGACCCGCCAGGCCACCCTTTCGGGTTCGGTGGCTGCCGCCGACAACAAGCGGCTGGAACAACTGCGCCAGCTCGAAGACCTTTTTCCCGGTGGTCCCAGTGGCCTCGGCGCAGCGGTTGCCGACATGCTCAACGCGTTTTCGGACATCGCCAGCGCGCCCACCGACCTGCCGGCACGCGCCGTGGTGCTGGCGCGCGCCGACGAGACCGCCGCGCGTTTTCGCGCCACCGCCGGCAGCCTGGACAGCCTGCGGCTGGGCGTGCAGGGCGAAATACGCACGGCGGTCGACAACATCAACGGCCTGGCGGCGCGTATTGCGCGCGCCAACGAACAGATCTCGCTCGAGCAATCCAGCGGGCACGAACCGAATGACCTGCTCGACCACCGGGACCAGCTGATCAGGGAACTGGACGCGCTGGTGCAAACCACCGTCGTCCCGGCCGGCGACGGCTCGGTGGGCATCTTCCTGGCCGGCAGCCAGCCGCTGGTACTGGGCAAGATCGTGACCCCGGTGGCGATGGCGCCGGATGAGTTCGGCGACCCGGCCAAATCCAAATTGACGATCCAGCGCAGCGGACTGACCGTGGTGCTGGAAGAGGCGGCGCTGGGTGGTGGTGCCTTGTCTGGCCTGCTGCGGTTCCAGAACAACGACCTGGTCGAAGCCGGCAATCTGCTCGGGCGCATGGCGCTGGCGCTCGGCACCAGGATGAACGAGCAGCACCGTCTCGGCCTCGACCTCGGCGGCGCGGCCGGCGGCGACCTGTTTGCGCTGGGGGCGGTACCGGCCGGTCTCGCGGCGGCCGGCAACGGCGGCAGCGCGACGGTGCAGGTCGTGGTGCAGAGCGCACCGGCCAGCGGCGCCACTGCGCTGGCCGCGTCGGACTACGAAATGAGCTTCACCGGCGCGACCACCGGAACCGTCAAGCGGCTGTCGGACGGCACACTGACGGCGTTTGCCACGCTGCCGGTCCAGGTCGACGGACTCGATCTGCAGGTGGGTGGGGTCGCCGCGGCGGGTGACCGG
>JANLQZ010000742.1:0-2174 GCA_031368125.1 Betaproteobacteria bacterium | reverse complement strand
CGTGGCTTGTGCAGCTTGCCGACGCGCCCGATCTCGCCCAGCATGGCATTGCCGAGTTTCAGGCTGTCGTTGATCTGGGCCGTGGTGCTCATGTCGAACAGGGCCCTGCGCACCTCGGCGTCGCGGGCCGCCACGTTCAGGCCACCAACCAGGTCGGCCTTGTTTTCCTTGTCGGCCATCCAGCGCGCGGCGCTGCTGGAGGCGCCGCCCTGGCTCAATGCGAATATGCTCGCGCCTTGCGGATGGGGCGTGAAGAAGGCGTCGGCATGCACGCTCACGAACAGGTCCGCCTGCACCCGCTGCGCCTTCTGCACCCGCACATGCAGCGGCACGAAGAAGTCGGCGTCGCGCGTCAGGTAGGCGCGCATCGCATTGCCGTTGACGCTGGCGCCGTTGATCCGGTCGCGCAGCAGGTGTGCGATACGCAGCACCACGTCCTTCTCGCGCGTGCCGCCCGGGCCGACCGCGCCCGGGTCTTCTCCGCCGTGTCCCGGGTCCAGTGCAATGATGATCAGGCGGTCGGTCGGTGCCCATGCCGTCATGTTCGCGCCGGGCGACCTGGCCTTGCCGGACGGCGGTGCTGTGGCCGCGCCTGCCACGGGAGCGCTGGCACGCCGGGATGAGTCGGGCGGCATTGCCACAGCCGTCACCGCACTGGCGGGTGCAACCGGCGAGCCGCCAGCGTGATCGCGCTGCGCGATCAGGTCGCCCAGCGGGTCGCGCGCATCGGCCGACGCACTGGCTGTCGCCGAGGCGGTTGACGTTGGCGCCGGCGCGGCGCCGGGGCGTCCTTCCTTGAGCCGGCCTGCGATCAGGTCCGCCAGCGGATCCGCCACGCGGGTGGGGTAGAGATCGAACACCAGCCGGTGCTGGTACGCGGCCACCGGCGGCAGGCTGAACACCTGGGGCAATGCCGGCTGCTTGAGGTCCAGCACCAGGCGCACCACATTGGGCGCGTTCTGGCCGACCCGGATGCCTTCTATGGTCGGGTCGTCGGCGCGGACCTTGGCCACCAGTTCCCGCAACGCGGGATTGAGGTCGATACCCTCGATGTCCACCGCCAGCCGCGGCGGATTGGCGACGAAGCTCTGGCGCACCTTCAGCACGCCATCCGACTCGATGGTGACGCGCGAGTAGTCGGGTGCCGGCCACACCCGCACCGCGACGATGGTCGCGCCGCGCGCGATGTCGGCTTCGCCCAGCAGCAGGGCGAGCGCGCCGGTCTGCAGGACGCGCCGGCGTCTCATGGGGCCGCCGCCTCCAGCATTGCGGCGCCGGCAGGTGTCTGTGCGACCAGCCGGACCTGTCGCACCGCGTCGGTCCGGACCGCGATGTGCAGCACCAGGTCGGCCTTGGGAACATGGGATGCGGCTTTTTCCGGCCACTCCGCCAGCTTGAGCCCGGCGCTCGCGAAGATGTCGCGAAAACCGGCGTCTTCCCATTCGCGCGGATCGTTGAAGCGGTAGAAATCGAAGTGCCAGATCTGGAGCGGCCGCGCGTCCGTGGGTGAGCGCGCCAGGGTATAGGGTTCGACCACGGCGTAGGTGGGGCTCTTGATGCGGCCCTGCACGCCGAGTGCCTGCAGCAGATGCCGCACCAGGGTGGTCTTGCCGGCACCGAGTTCGCCGTGTAATTCGACATAACAATCGCGCAGCACCGCCTGGCGCGCCAGCGCCGCGGCAAAGCGTTGTGTCGCCGCCTCGTCGTTCCAGACCAGGCTTTTTACAATCGGCAGGTGATGGACAAGCGCAAGCATATCGATGGCAGTCAAATGGTTTCCCTGATTCAGGCCTGGGGCCAGGAGCTTGGATTCTCCCAAATTGGCGTCGCCGGTGTCGCATTGTCCGGCGCGGAGCCCGGCCTGCTGGCCTGGCTGGAGCAGGGGTTCCACGGCGACATGGCCTATATGGCGGCGCACGGCCTGCGCCGAGCGCGCCCGGCCGAACTGGTGAGCGGCACGGTGAGTGTGGTCACCGTGCGTTTGGACTATCTGCCGGCGGCCACGCCGGACGGCTGGCAGGCTATCGAATTCGCGCGCCTGGGTCGGCCCGCCGAGGCGACGGTGTCGTTGTATGCCCGCGGCCGCGATTACCACAAGCTGATGCGCCACCGGCTCAAGCAACTGGGCGAACGCATCCGGGCCCAGGTGGGCAGCCTGGGCTACCGGGTGTTCA
>JANLQZ010000728.1:0-4603 GCA_031368125.1 Betaproteobacteria bacterium | reverse complement strand
CGTCCTCCCCTCCCTCCGAACCGTGCGTGCGGTTCTCCCGCACACGGCTCTCCAGTCAGTGGTTTCCTCATCGGGATTGGCTCGCTTGATGTCGGACTTGCGTCATGGTGAACAAGCCCAAATTTGCGAAGTATGCATTTGTGGCCGGCGTCGACTATCCTGACCGCCCGGCCAGGATGATTGTCGTTGGACCGGACATGCTGCTTGACGCCGTCCACCGCGCGCAGCTTGGCCGCTTGCGCCTGGCGCTTGGCCTGTCCCGGGTCCGTCTGCGCCTGCGTCTTGAGCGTCTGCACCAGTTCGCTGGCCTCTTTCAGATGTTCCTGTAGGCTGGCTTGGCGGCCAAACGACGCCGCCCCCGCATCGGCCCGTACCCGCATTCCGTCTTGCGCCACGCGCTCAAGACTGATCGCTCCAGCCGCTGCCAATGCGGCCACGTTGTCTGTAAGAAGCTCATCCTTCAGCGTCGCGTTGCCCGCGCGAAAGTCGTTGATCGCGTGGTAGTTCACCGACACCCCGCCGCAAATCCAGCGGTACGCGTCGTGCTCCTGACTGAGCCGCGTCACCTCGCGCCCACTGCCCACGCCCTCCAGCGTGGCATACAGCCACAGCGCAAACAAAATGTGGGGGTCGATCGCCGCGCGACCAGCGTTGGAGCCGCGTGCCTTGACCGCCTCGATCAACTTGCTCAGGTCCTGGCGCACAACGTAGCCCCACACCAGCCGGGCCCGATGGTCCTCGGGCAACAACGATTCAAGGTCCGACGCCCGCAGCTCGACCTGCAAGCGATTGGGCTGCAGCAGTCGAACCGCGCCCTCGCTGCGCCTGCGGGCGATCTCGGCCTGGGTATGTTGAACCTGTTGCGCCAAACTGGGCTGGGGCAGGTCTTCGAACAGGCCAGCCTTGCTTGCCACGTCTTCTTGCTCTGTTGGATTTGTCATGCCGCTTCGACAAGCCAGTCGGGGGTGAGTTCAACGAGATTGGAGAAAAACTCTCACTCTCTCAGCCCCCGGACTGGACGCAATATTTGTGAATGTTCCGGTCAACGAGGCGCCCGAACCTGCCGACGGACATGCGCGGGTAGCCATAGCTATATCGCCACCGGCTTTACCTTGACGCGCTTGGCTTTTTTGGCCAACACGACATCCAATGTCACCAATCCTTCTGCCTTCGCTTCCATGGCACACGCAAGGTGCAGGGCGTCACCCGCACGCAGTCCGGCGGATGCATCCATTGTCAGCATGGCCGCTTTGTGAAACGTCATCGCCTCCACCGGCAGCAACTGCAAATCGTTTGCACACATCCGTTCAAACTGGAGCCATGCGGTCTGTGCCTGTGTCTCGGTCAATTGCCCGGAGCGTTGCTTGATCCCCATGGCACTCGCAAACTCGGTCACGCACCATGCAGCGGATGCCAGGTCATCAGTGCAGGCCGCATACCACTTGACCGCAGCAGCGGTCTTTGGCTCATTGGTGCATAGTGCCACCAGTACGCTGGTATCGACGTAGAGCATCAGTACCGCGCCTCTTGGCGCAGTTGCTCCATGACCGATGTGCCCATTGGCAGCGTCTTTTTGTCGCGGCCAAGTTCAGTTGCAAACGCTTTGCGGCTCCATTGCCCGGGCCGCAGGTTCAGGGCGCCGTCAGCGCCTATGCGGGCTTCAAGTTGGTCGCCTTCCTTAACGCCAATCTGGCGCACATAGTCAGCGGGGATGCGCACGGCGAGGCTGTTTCCCCATTTGGCAATCTGTAGATTCGTCATGGCATTATTGGATATACGTTGAAGTATCTACATTTTACGGATTTGTGGCGCGGCGCGCAACTTGCCGGGCGCGGCCTTGGCATCGAACTCGATGCGGCAATGGAATCCTTCGGGTCGATTCCGACTCCGGCACAGGAACTCAAGCCGCCATTGGATGGAGCCCTGGGCATCCGTGCTGCGGCCAGTACGTTCTTCGTAGGCTACCAACTCCAGCCCGCACGCGTAGGCGGAAGGCCCTCTTTGGCCAGTCAGCGAACACGATCACGTCAAGGTCGCAGTTGTCCGTACCTTCGGCTACAGGGTCTTGGCTTGCCCTGACACGGACTTGCACCGTGCTGATGTAGCGCCTTCACGGGCGCACTCATCCCGGGCTCGACCCGGGATCCACATCCGCACCACAATTGCTCGAATGACCTACTTCGTGTATCTCATGGCGAACCAAAGAAACGGCACCCTGTATGCCGGCGTCACCAACAACCTCGTACGTCGGGTTTTCGAACACAAGACAAATTCCATCGACGGTTTCACCAAGCGATATGCAGTCCATGCGCTGGTCTGGTTTGAATCCACCGATTCGATCGAAGCCGCCATCGGGCGCGAAAAGCAACTCAAGAACTGGAAGCGCGACTGGAAGGTGGGTTTGATCGAAAACTCCTATCCGGATTGGAACGACCTGTACGACAGCCTGCTGTGATCAGCCCGCCGTGCCGCTCCCGCGGCTGTCACCCGGACTTGGCCCTGAGGTTGTCATCCCGGACTTGGCCCTGAGGTTGTCATCCCGGACTCGCTCCGGGATCCATGGATTGCGGGTGCTGAAACCCCGGACCTGATCCGGGGCCGCAATGACAGCCATTAGGGTCGCACCGACAGCCACCGGGGTCGCAATGACAGCCACTGGGGCCGCGATGACAGGTTCTGGGCCGACCATGACTGGCACTATGGATTCAGGCGATGCGCTGGTGCGGACCCTCAGGTGCTTTTCCGCGCCAGATCAGGTATTGGCCCGATGTTGCGCGGGCCCTGCAGGTCCTAAAGTCCAGACCATGTCGCAATTCATCACATCGCCGTGCTGCTTTCCGCGGGCCTGATGACCGTCGCCGCCGACCCGTTGGCGCCCTGGCGCGAGCCGTGCGCGCTGCACGTCGGTGATGCCATGGTTGCCAGATTCGGCGACGCGCCGGCGCACCCGGGCGAACCTGCCCGCAAGAACGGCCGCGAGGAGGTGTCGCGACTTCTGGACTACCTGGCCAGCAGCCACGCCCTGGGCACGCCGGAGCCGTTCGTGCAATTCGTGTTGTGGTTGCGCGACGTGGCGGGCGACCTCGGCGCACCTGCGGTCCGGCTTGATTTTTCGCTTGATCGGATGGCCACCTTCCTGGGCCACAACGTCCCGGGCGAACACGGCGACGCACTCAGGGCCATCCTGGCCTCGGCCCGCAATGCGCTGGCCGACGGTTGCCCCGCGGCCCCCTTCGGCATGCAGCGCCTGGCCCCGCTGGCGCAGGCGCCGAAGTACCTGGCGGCGCTCATGTATGGCGACCACCGCGCCACCCTGCGCTGCGTCCGCGAGGCCATGGACCAGGGCGCATCACTGGCGCAGGCCTATGTGCAGATCGTCCAGCCGGCGTTGTACGAGGTCGGCCACCAGTGGCAGAGGAACCGCCTCAGTGTTTCGCAGGAACACCTGGTCACCGCCACCAGCCAGGACGTGATGGCGCTCGCCTACCTGCAGGCGCGCTTCGCGCCGCCGCTCGGACGCTCGGCGCTGTTTGCCTGCGTGCAAGGCAACCACCATGGCCTGGGCGTGCGCATGGTGTCCGATGCGTTCCAGACGCGTGGGTGGGACGCGACCTGCCTTGGCACCGATATTCCCGCCGCGGACCTGTTGCGCGAGGTCGGGCAGCGCCGTCCCGACCTGCTCGGGCTGTCGGCCGCCCTGCCCCAGCACCTGATCACGGCGCGCCAAACGATCGAGATGCTGCGCGCGGAGCTCGGTGCCGACTGCCCGGAGATCTGGATTGGCGGGCTCGCCACGTTGTCCGCCATGCGCGTCTGGCGCCACACCCGGGCCGAGCGCTGGGCGTCGGACGCCCTGCACGCGCTGGAGCAAGTCTGACCGCGGTGCCGCATCGCGGCCGGATCCGCGCCCGGCAGCGGCCCGGCTGTCGGGCGTGGCATTCCCGGGCCGTTGGCCGATGCGCGGACGGCCCGAACCGCCGGTACCCGCCACGGTGGTTCGACCACCGCAAATATCCAGGTCAGGTGTTTTTCCCCCACAACTCAAGTATTGGCCTGATTTCACAAATGGCCGATTCGTCCTACAGTCTGCATTCATCAGGATTCCCAAGGAGCAGCCTCATGGCAAGCGCGCCAGACCGCGACATCGTGCCGACCCTGCTGGTGGCGCGGCGACTCATGGCTGTGCTTGCCGACAACACCTGCGGCGGCGACCAACCCGACCGCGCGTGCGCGGGTGAGACCGCATTTGCGCGCCGCTGACGCAACGCTGACCGGGGCCGCCAAACACATGCGAACTTTTGAGCGGGTCACTTTTGACGTTGCAGCCATCTCGGCGCTGTTGCGCGCGGCAGTGCCCGAACAGCTGGACCAGCTCGACTTCGGCGTGATCGAGATGGACCTCGGCGCCAGGGTGTTGCGTTACAACAGGACCGAGTCGCGGCACTCCGGACTGCCGCCGCACCACGTGATCGGGCGCAACTTCTTCACCCAGGTCGGGCCATGTACCAACAACGCACGGGTGGCCGGACGCTTCACCCAGCCCACGCTCGATGAAACGATCACCTACACCTTTGCGCTGCTCGGGCGATCGGTGCCGGTCACG
>JANLQZ010000682.1:0-4963 GCA_031368125.1 Betaproteobacteria bacterium | reverse complement strand
CGCAGCCTGAACATCGATTTCCTGCTCGGCTACCTGCGCCAGATCCTGCCGCGGCGCCCCGATCTGAAAGTGGTGGTGACGTCGGCGACCATCGACGCGCAACGCTTCGCCGACCACTTTGCGTCCGGCCGCGGACCGGCTCCGGTCATCATGGTTTCCGGCCGCATGTTTCCGGTCGAGCAGCGTTACCGGCCGTTCGAGGAGTCGCGCGAGTACGACCTCAACAGCGCCATCGCCGACGGCGTGGACGAGTTGTGGCGTGATGCCCGCCAGGGCGGCGACATCCTGGTGTTCCTGCCCGGCGAGCGCGAGATACGCGAAGCCGCGGACCACCTGCGCAAGCACCTGAGCCACCAGCCGTTGCTGCGCGGGGCCGAGGTATTGCCGCTGTTCGCCCGCCTGTCGCAGGCCGAGCAGGACCGGATCTTCGACGGCCATGCCGGCCGGCGCATCGTGCTGGCGACCAACGTGGCCGAGACCTCGCTCACCGTGCCCGGCATCCGGTACGTGATCGACGCCGGCACCGCGCGCATGAAGCGCTACAGCTTTCGCAGCAAGGTGGAGCAGTTGCTGGTCGAGCCGATCAGCCAGTCCTCGGCCAACCAGCGGGCAGGGCGCTGCGGGCGCGTGGCCGACGGCATCTGCATACGGCTGTACGACCAGAAGGACTTCGAGCAGCGCGCGCGCTTCACCGACCCGGAGATCCTGCGCAGCTCATTGGCTGGCGTGATCTTGCGCATGAAGTCGCTGCGCCTGGGCGTGGTGGAGGAGTTCCCGTTCATCGAGCGCCCGCAAGCCCGGGCGATCGCCGACGGCTACCAGCTGCTGGCCGAGCTCGGTGCGGTCGACGATGCCAACGAGTTGACGCAGATCGGCAACAGCCTGGCCCGCTTGCCGCTGGACCCGCGTGTAGGCCGCATGATCCTGGAGGCGCGCGAGCGCCAGGCACTGGACGAGGTGCTGGTGATCGCCAGTGCGCTCAGCGTGCAGGACGTGCGTGATCGGCCCATGGAGGCGCAGGCGGCCGCCGATGCGGCCCACGTGAAGTTCGACGACGACAAGAGCGAGTTCACGGGATACCTGAAGCTGTGGAAATGGATCGCGCATGCGCGCGGCGAAAAGGGCAGTGCCGAGCACCGGCTTTCGAACCGCCAGTACGAGCAGCTGCTTCGACAGAACTTCGTCAGCGTGCGCCGGGTCCGCGAGTGGAAGGACATCCACTCGCAGTTGCAGACCGTGGTTGCGGAACACAAATGGCACATCAACACGGCGCCGGCGAGCTACGAGCAGCTGCACCTGTCGATGTTGTCGGGGCTGCTGGGCAACATCGGCTGCAAGCTGGATGAAGAAGATGTGTACCTCGGTGCGCGTGGCATCAAGTTCTATCGCCATCCGGGTGCCCACTTGGGCAAGAAACCGGGGCGCTGGATCCTCGCCGCCGAGCTGGTCGAGACCACGCGGCTGTTCGGCCGGGGTATTGCGAACATCGAGCCGCAATGGATCGAGCAGGTCGGGTCGCACCTGCTCAGGAAGCAGCTGCTCGACCCGCATTGGGAGAAGAAGGCCGCCGAAGTGACGGCGCTCGAGCGCGCCACGCTCTACGGCATCGTCGTGTACAGCGGTCGGCGCGTCAACTTCTCGCGCGTAGACCCGCAGGCGGCACGCGAGATCTTCATTCGCGAGGCGCTGGTGGGCGGTGAATGGGACACGCCCCTGCCGTTTCTGGCCGCCAACCGCAAGCTGATTGCCCAGGTGCAGGACCTCGAGCACAAGTCGCGCCGGCAGGACGTGCTGGTCGACGACGAACTGATCTATGCCTTTTACGACCAACAACTGCCCGCGGATGTGTGCAGCGGGCACAGCATGGAGCGCTGGTACCGACAAGAGGTCCGCAAGCAGCCGCAGCTGCTGGTATTGACGCGCGACGAGTTGATGCGCCACGAGGCGGCGGGAATCACCACCAACGCATTTCCCAGGACGATCCGGCTCGGCGGCGTGGACTGCAGCGCCGTGTACCTGCACGAGCCCGGGGATGCCAGGGACGGGCTGACGGTTACGGTGCCGTTGTTCGTGCTCAACCAGGTCAACGAGGAGCGTTGCGAGTGGCTGGTGCCCGGCATGCTCAAGGACAAGATACTGGCACTGCTCAAGAGCCTGCACCAGAAACCGCGCTCGCGTTTTGTTCCGCTGCCCGAGAGTGCCGCGCGGATCGCGGCCCAGCTGGGAACGACGCACGGATTCGGGCACGGCAGCCTGGTCGACGCCCTGCTGCGCGTGGTGCGCGACAAGACCTCGCTGGACGTGAAACGCGCCGATTTCAAGCTCGATGGCCTGAGCCCGCACCTGTTCATGCACTTCCGGATCGTCGATGAACACGGCCGCCAACTCGGCTCCGGGCGCAGCCTGGGCGCACTCAAGGCCGAGCTCGGCGCGCAGGCGCGCGGGGCGTTTCAGGCCCTGGCGGGACTGAAAGTGGCCGCGGCCACCACGGCGCCCCTGACGCCGCAAGCCGGTGCGTCGCGCCTCGCGCATGCCGGGCCGGCCGCCAGCACCGTGGCGGGCGGCGGCGGCGGCGTGGCCGCCGCGAGTGGCCAGCGCCATGTGGCGTGGACATTCGGCGAGTTGCCCGAACTGCTGGAGCTGCGCAAGGGAGGGCAGACACTGATCGGATTCCCGGCACTGGTCGACGGCGGCGACGCAGTGCTGGTGGAGGTGTTCGACGAGCCGGACGTGGCGGCTGCCAAGCACCGTGCCGGCCTGCGGCGACTGTTTGCACTGCAGCTTCGCGATGCGCTGAAGTACCTGGAAAAGAACGTGCCTGATCTGCATAAGATGGCGGCCGCCTATATGCCCCTGGGCACGCTGGAGGAGTTGCGTAGCCAGATCCTCGAGGTGGCGCTGGACCGCGCGTTCCTGCTGGAGCCCCTGCCCACGGATGCGGCCGCGTTCCAGCGGCGCTTGGACGAGGGCCGCGGCCGGCTGACGCTGATCGCCAGCGAGGTGGCGCGGCTTTGTGGTGCGATCCTGGCCGAGTACGCGCTGGCCAATCGCAAGATCAAGGACAACAAGCAGGCCGCCGAGGCGGCAGCCGATGCGGCGCAGCAGTTGCAGCGCCTGGTGCCAGCGCGTTTCCTGGTGGCTACGCCCTGGCCGCAGTTGCAGCACTTCGCACGCTACTTGAAGGCGATCGTCCTGCGGCTGGACAAGTACCGAGGCGATCCTGCCCGTGATGCGGCCAGGCTGGCCGAGCTGCGGCCCCAGGAAACGCGTTACTGGCGCCTGCTGGCCGAGCGCAAGGGCGTGTGCGACGAGCGGCTGCAGGAGTTCCGCTGGCTGCTCGAGGAGTTGCGCGTCAGTTTTTTCGCCCAGGAGCTGCGCACGCCCCAGCCGGTGAGCACCAAGCGCCTGGACAAGGCCTGGTTGCAGATCAACAGCTGAGCCGTGCCGCCCATGTCCGCCCCGCCACGCAAGAGCAGAACGCCGCTGCAGCGCCGCGTTGCGCTGACCCGGCACCGGGCGAGGCGCCTGGACCCGACCGTGAAAGGCCTGTTGTGGATCATGCTGGCTGGCGTGATTTTCGTGCTGCTCAACACGCTGGTACGGACGCTTACCTTGCAGCTGCATCCCCTGCAGGCGCAGTTTCTGCGTTATGGGGGGGCCGTGCTGGTGATGTTGCCGCTGGTCGCACGCGCGGGCCTGGCGGCATACATGCCCAAGCGAATCGGAGGCCAGTTTGCACGCGGAGCGATGCACACCGTGGGCTTGATGATGTGGTTCGCCGCCTTGCCGAAGATACCGATGGCAGACACCACCGCCATCGGCTTTACCGGCCCGATCTTCATCATGCTCGGCGCCTACATCTTCTTGCACGAGACCATGCGTTGGGAGCGCTGGCTGGCGGCGCTGATCGGATTCGCGGGCGTGCTGATTGTCGTGGGGCCCCGCATGTCGGGCGTCGGCGGCGTCTACAACCTGCTCATGCTCGGGTCGAGCCCGGTGTTCGCGGCTTCGTTTCTGATGACCAAGGCGCTGACCCGCTACGAGCGGGCCGAGGTGATCGTGTTCTGGCAGGCCATCTCGGTGACGCTGTTCAGCCTGCCGCTCGCGTTATGGGTCTGGCGCGCGCCGACGGCGCTGCAATGGCTTGGTTTCCTGGTCGCGGGCGTGTTGGGTGTGGCCTCGCATTACTGCGTCACACGCGCCTTCGCCATCGCCGACATCTCGTCGACCCAGTCGGTCAAGTTCCTGGATCTGGTGTGGGCCGCCGGCATGGGCTGGCTGGTGTTCTCGGAGGTGCCCAGCCAGTCGACGCTGATCGGAGGCGCGGTGATCTGCGCCGCCACGATCTGGATCGCCAACCGCGAGTCCCGCAGCCGGCCGAGGTGACGCGCCGCCAGTCAGACGCGGTTCACAGGCGGGCCAGCCGCTGCAACGCGGTGTCGAGCGTTTCGTCTTTCTTGGCGAAACAGAAACGCACCACGTGCTGGTCGAAGCCGTCGCCATAGAACGCGGACAGCGGAATCGCGGCCACGCCGATCTCGGCCGTGAGCCACTTGCAGAAGTCGGCCTCGCCCAGACTGCGTTCCGGCACCGCCAGCTGAGATTTGTCGACGCACTGGAAGTAGCTGCCTTCGCTGGGAAGCAGCCGGAAGCGGGTCTTGGCCAGGCCAGCGCGGAACAGGTCACGCTTGCGCTGGTAGAAGGCCGGCAATTCAAGGTAGGGCGCAGGGTCGGCCATGTAGCTGGCCAGTCCGTATTGCACCGGTGTGTTGACCGTGAACACGTTGAACTGGTGCACCTTTCGAAACTCCGACGTCAGCGACGCGGGTGCCGCGACAAAGCCGACTTTCCAGCCGGTCACATGGTATGTCTTGCCAAAGCTCGAAACGATGAAGGCGCGTGCCGCCAGGCCCGGAAAACGCGCTGCGCTTTGGTGCGCCTGGCCGTCGAACACCATGTGTTC
>JANLQZ010000640.1:0-1609 GCA_031368125.1 Betaproteobacteria bacterium | reverse complement strand
AGTTGTCGGCATCCGCCATTTTTCCAATTTCACCCAGGCGTTCGGTGCCGGCGCGCCGGACTTCAGCCGACGGGCAGGCGAGCGCCTGAAGCGCCTGGGCGCGGGACAACGCCTTGTCCGCCGCTGGTTCGGATGCCTGCCTGCAGCGGAGCACACGCCGGCGTTGGCGCCGCCGGGCCTGGTAACTCCATGCTGGGCGGCAGCGTTTCGGCACGCGGGGCGCCGCTGCCAATGCCCGGCGTCGGCTGCGCTGGCGATGGAATCGAAGTCGCGCCACCATCCAGGCGCCAAACCAAGCTCAAGCG
Source organism: Betaproteobacteria bacterium (assembly GCA_031368125.1). Taxonomy (GTDB): domain Bacteria; phylum Pseudomonadota; class Gammaproteobacteria; order Burkholderiales; family Burkholderiaceae_C; genus CAISIP01. The sequence continues at coordinate 1,304 of JANLQZ010000640.1, read as the reverse complement.
GGAGGAAAAAGGTCTACACGGTCGGTAATGATGCCATCGGTGCCGAGGTCGATCAGCCGCTGCGCCGCCCACTCGTCGTTCACGGTGTAGCTCAGGCACCGCAAGCCGGCGCTTCGGGCCTGGGCGACCATGGAGTGGTCCCAAAACGCGTGGTTGCAGACGATCGCGATGCATTCGAGCATCAAAGCGGTCTCGATCCAGCGTTTGGTCATCGTGTCGAGCAGCAGGCCACGCGGCAGCAGCGGTTGCGCCACCTTGGCGCCTTCCAGTGCCCCGATATCGAAGGAGGTCAGCAGCGGCGGCACCGGGCAGTCCTTCCAAAGGCGCCGCGCATGGTGTGCCACCACTTCGCCGGTATGCCGTTCCGTGCCGGGTGTCGGTTTGATTTCAATATTCAGGAAATGACCGTTGCGCAGGCAATACCGGGCGATGTTGTCGAGACTGGGCAACGGTTCCCCGGCATGGCTGCGTGAATGCCAGCCGCCGGCGTCGAGTTGCGCCAGCACGCGCCAATCGTGTGCGCCACCCAGGCCGGTTCCGTTGGTCGTGCGTTCCAAGCCAGCATCATGCAAAAGAAAGGGCACATCGTCGGCACTCAGTTTGACGTCGCATTCGAACATGCGGTATCCAAATGCCGCCCCCATGCGAAAAGCCGCCAGCGTGTTCTCGGGCGCCATTTTGCCGGCGCCGCGGTGCGCGATCCAGCGCGGGTAGGGCCAGTGCTCGGCAATCATTGCCGCCGGCCGGTCGTGGCGTCGAAGAAGTGCAACCGGTCTTGCCGCGGCATCGCGTGGATCGTGGAGCCCAAGGCTGGCACCGCGTGGGATTCCTCGGTGCGGATGATCACCATCTCGTCGCCGCTTCCGTGGGCCCAGCGGCCGTAAACCAGTCGCTCCGCACCCAGCATTTCCACCGCCTCGACCCGCAACGCCCAGCCGCCATCGGAGATATCCAGATGTTCGGGGCGGATTCCCACGATCGTGCCAGGCGCGGCATCTGGGGCGGCGCGCAGCAGGTTCATCGGCGGGGAACCAATGAAACTGGCTACAAACGTTGTCGCAGGTCGGGTGTACACCTCTTCAGGCGTGCCGAACTGCTCCATCACGCCCGCGTTCATCACGATCATGCGTTGCGCCAGTGTCATCGCCTCGACCTGGTCATGCGTGACGAACAGCGACGTGATGCCCAGTTCGCGGTGCAGTTTCTGGATCTCCAGGCGCGTCTGGGCGCGCAGCTTGGCGTCCAGGTTGCTCAGGGGCTCGTCGAACAGGAACACCTGCGGCTGGCGCACGATCGCGCGCCCC
>JANLQZ010000638.1:0-2140 GCA_031368125.1 Betaproteobacteria bacterium | reverse complement strand
ACATGATCGCGCTGGTGCGCAGTTCCGGCGACCGGGAAGACCGCCAGGCCGGTCTGTCGCAGTTCATCGTCGACCTGTCCCTGCCCGGCGTCACGGTGCGACCAATCCGCGACCTCGGTGGCGACGCGCATTTCTCCGAGGTGTTCTTCGACAACGTGCAACTCGCTCCCGACGCGCTGGTGGGGACGGAGGGCAGCGGCTGGGCGCAGGTGAATGCCGAACTGGCGTTTGAACGCAGCGGGCCAGAGCGCATCTACTCCAGTATCGTGCTGCTGGAGCAATGGATCAACCTGCTGCGCAGCCGGTCGGACCACCAGGCCTGCACCGCCACGGTCGGGCGCCTGGCCGTACACCTGGCGGTGCTGCGCAACATTTCGATCACCATCACTTCACGCCTGGCGCTGGGGGAGAGCCCGGTAGTGGAGGCGGCGCTGGTCAAAGACCTCGGGACCGAATTCGAGCAGTCGATCCCGGCCACCATCGAGGCGAGCCTGGCTGCCGATCTGCTGGACGGTCCGGAGACCGAGCTGGTGCGCACGCTGGCCTATGTGAGCCAGATGGCGCCGAGTTATTCGCTGCGTGGCGGCACACGCGAGATCCTGCGCGGCATGATCGCGCGCGGACTCGGCCTTCGTTGAGGAAGTGCCTGAAATGATTCTTGAAGCAATCGAAAAAGTCCTGTCCAGTCATTGCACCGGAGCCGATATCCGGCGTATCGAAGCGGGTGGCGACGCAGCGCCGTTGTGGCAGGCCATGCAGGAGGCCGGTTTTCTCGACCTGTGCCTGCCTGAAGAGAAGGGCGGGGCAGCCCTTCCGATGATCGATCTGTTTGTCGTGCTGCAGTGTCTGGGCCGTTTCGCCATGCCGCTGCCACTGGCACAAACGATCGTCGCGCGCGCTCTGGTAGGCGGCGCGGCCGAACTCCCGGCGGGCATGGTGACGCTGGCCGGGCGCCTGCAGGACCGCGGCGACGCCGGCGTGGCGTGTCCGTCCACGCCATACGGCGCCGTTGCCGACCATGTGCTGGCGAATGACGCAGGCGACCTGCTGCTGCTGTCTTGCGCGCAGTCGCGCCGCGTTGCCGTGGGCGACGCCAGAAACCTCGCCGCGAGCCTGGAGTGGGACAAATCGCAACCGCTGCTGCGCCTGGCCGGCGCGGGCGGGGCCGTCGAGCCGTTTTCGGCGGCGATGGCGGCCGCGCTACTCAGTGGCGCCATGCAACGCAGCTTCGACATGTCGCTGGCCCATTGCAACAACCGCGTCCAGTTCGGCAAGGCGCTGGGCAAGTTCCAGGCGATCCAGCAGCAACTCAGCGTCATGGCCGAACATGTGCTGGCAGGCGCCATTGCGGCAGAGTCCGCGTTTCGCACGCTGGATCCGGCGCCGGCCTTGCTCGCCAGTGCGATCGCCAAGTCGCGCACCAGCGAAGCGGCAGGCCTGGTGGCCGGCATTGCCCATGCAGTGCACGGTGCGATCGGCATGACCGACGAGTACGACCTGGGGCTGGTGACGCGCCGCCTGCACGACTGGCGCACCAGTTATGGCGCCGAAAACCACTGGAACCGGATCATTGGTACGCATGTTCTGGCGGGCCGGGGGAGCCTTGCCGAGTTCGTGCGTATGGTGTGAGCGTCGGCGGCCATTGGCGCTGCCCGCGCAGGGAACGGTGTCGACCGGCCCCGGCAAGTTTGCCCGTCGCCGGTGCGGCGCAAAATCGTTGCGGATGAATATATTTTGAGAGTACCATTTGTATATGCATCTCGCGTTACAGGTATTTCAGGGTTCGCCAACGTCCCTGTTCCAAGGTCGCGTCGGCGCGCCGGCAGCCATGTACCGATGTGGCCGCCGACGTATTTCATCGGGCAGTTTGAAAAGAGCAAGAGGAAGACATGTCAAACACGAAGGATGATCAGGATTGCCGTGCCAAACGGTCGATGAGCCGGCGCGCCATGGTGTTGGCGGCCGCTTTGGCCGTGGCTGCCGCATTACCGGCGGGAATGGCGATGGCGCAGGCCAGTTCGCGCAGTGTGCCCCCGGCCGAGTGGGCCAAGATCGTCGAGGCCGCGCGCAAGGAGGGCAAGGTCGTGGTGTACGCCACGATGGGGCCGGCGGTGCACGACCGCATCGTCGAGGCCTTCAA
>JANLQZ010000627.1:0-3791 GCA_031368125.1 Betaproteobacteria bacterium | reverse complement strand
CCGTCCTTCTGCTCCAGCAGCGCCTCGGCCCAGTCCGCGGCACCATCCTCGGCGGCCGGTTTTCCGATCGCTGCGTCGTCTTCAAATGTCATCTCATTCTCCCATCCAGCCCTGGTCCTGGCCCCTCAGGCTCTTGTCGATCCGTATCGCATATTTGGCGTTGTGGGTGCCGTAATGGCACTCGAACAGCGGCACGCCGTCCACCGTCGCCTGTATCCGCGGCTCGCGATCGAGTTCAATGAAGTCGCCCGGCTTCATCGCGAGCAGCTGCTCGACGGTGGTCTGGGTGCGGGCCAGCTCGGCCACCACCGTCACGTCGACGGCCTGGATTTCGCGCGTCAACAGGTTGACCCAGCGTCGGTCCACCTCGATCGAATCGCCCTGCGTCGACGAATACAGCACGTCGCGAATCGGCTCGAGCGTCGCGTAGGGCATGCAGAAGTGGATCGAGCCGGCGATCTCGCCGATTTCGAGCTGAAACGAGGTGGAAATCACCACCTCGCTGGGTGTGGCCACGTTGGCAAACTGCGGCTGCATTTCCGAGCGCTGGAATTCGAGTTCGATCGGGTAGATGCCCTTCCACGCCTTCTTGTATTCCTCGGTAATCACCTGCACCAGCCGGCCGATGACGCGGTGTTCGGTAGCCGAGAAGTCGCGCCCCTCGATCCGGGTCTGGAACTTGCCGGTACCGCCATACAAAGTGTCGATGACGCCGAAAATCAGCGACGGCTCACAGACGATCAGGCCGTTTCCACGCAGGGGCCGCACCGCAACGATGTTGAAATTGGTCGGCACCGCGAGCTCACGCAGGAAAGCGCCGAAGCGCTGCACCGAGATCGAGCCGATCGACACCTCGGGTGTGCGACGGATGAAGTTGAACAACCCCAGGCGCAGGTTGCGTGCAAAACGCTCGTTGACGATCTCCATCGTCGGCATGCGGCCACGCACGATCCGCTCCTGGCTCGACATGTCATAAGGGCGGACTTCACCCTTCTGCGCGGCTTGCTCGACCTGCTTCTGGCTTTCACCGGTGACGCCCTCGAGCAGGGCGTCGACTTCTTCCTGCGATAGAAAAGACTCACTCATGGCAAAACAGCGGGGCCGGGCAGTTACTGGACAATGAAACTCGAGAACAGCACGCGCCGCACCGGCATCTCGTCGTGTGCCTTGGTCTTGGCCTTTTTTTCGGCCTTCGACTTCTTGGATACCGGCGCGTCCTTCTTGGACACTTCGTCGTCGTGCACCTCCTCGCCACCACCAAATGGCCGGGCCGACTCCCTCAGGATGTCGGCCGCCAGTTTCTCCTTGCCTGCGCGCTGCAGCAATTCCTCGGACGTGCGCTGCGACACCAGCAGCAGCACGCCGCTGCGGATCGTCGGCAGGAACTGCTTGACCTTTTCGGTCGCATGCGAGTCGGTCAGCTCCAGCGTGATGCCGATTTGCGCCACCTTCTCGCCGCCGGGGTCGGCCAGATTGACCACCATGTTGTCCAGCGGAAGGTAGACTGGCGCCTGCCCCGACGCCGGCTTGGCGACGACCTCCTCGCCATCCGCTTCGGCCGCCGCGCGCTGCTTGCTGACGTATACCCAGGCACCACCACCGCCCAACGCCAGAATCAGGACGGCGACGCCCACGACCAGAAGCATCTTCTTGCTCTTGGGCGCAGCTACAGCTGTTTCGGCGGGTTTATCAGACACGATTTATCCTGGGGTGGCACTGTTCATGGTCGATTATTCCGCGCCTGCCACAGCGCGATCGGCCGATTAGGGGCAGAAATGCATGGCATTCCATCGGTCATCCGCCGGCACAGGCGCTCAGACAAACAAGTCCACTGCCCGTCCCGGCGTGCGGCTCATGGCGGACGCTGCTTCGGTCGGGCGCAGTTCGACCAGCGCCGGCGCGCTCTTGGCGGCCTGGCCTTGGCTTCTGCGGTCCTGCGCACCCGGGTCGCGCTGTGCCGATGTGCCGACGAAACCGCCCGACAGGAACAGACCCTCGCCCTCGAGCAACTGCCGCAGTTGCCCCATCGCGTCCTGCAGCATCCGCCTGGCCTCCGGCTGGTCGGTCCTGAACTCGACCATGGCTTCGTTTCCGTTGACCGAAATGCTCACGTCGACCGACCCGCCACCAAAAGCATCCAGTTTCAGTTCGGCATTCTGGACCCCGCGTGCAATCCAGTAGTTGAGCTTTTCGGCCACCGCCATCTCGGGTACCGGCGTCGCCGGCTCGATGGTATAGGTCACCCCTACCGAGTTGTTGGCGCCCGCCATGGCCTGCTCGGCCCAGGAACCCGCCGACGCCGACCCGGCCGCCAGCAAGGGACGCAACAGCGGCCGTTCCGCTCCGCGCGGACTGGCCGGTCCCCTGGCCAACCCGGCCAGCGCCTCCGACAATGCGCCGCCGCCGGTTGCGGCGTCGGCACCACGTGTCGGCTGGCCCGCATGCCATTGCGTATCGGCGGCCGCGGCGGCTTCGCGCAGACTGCCGCTGCGCAAGCCGACACTTTTCAGCAGCGGCGCGAGTCCCGTGTCCGCCGGCGTCGGCTCGAGCTTGGCGTCGACGCGCGATAACAGCCCGGCAGAGTGCTCCGGCGCGGCCGCGGCACGCGCATCGACGGCGTTTTCCAGCCGGTCCGTGGCCGGACCCGCACTCGCAGTCGGGGCCCCCGAACCCGTTGCGCCAGGCCGGTGCGCAACGATGCCGCTGCCCGAGTCTTGCGTCCTCGCAGTCGGGGCCCCCGAACCCGTTGCGCCAGGCCTGGCAGAGGACCTGCCGGGCCCGCCGGCCGCGCGCTCCAGCAGTTCCGTCCCGGCGTCCCGTGCCGCGCTGGCAGGCCCAACAGCGGCTGGCACCGGCAGCATCCCGAACACCGGAACCGCAGGGATCCCTGCATCGGCGATATCCGCCCGGCCGGCAAACGCTGGCTGTTCCGCGACATCCGGCTGACCCGCAAGCTCCGGTTCGGGCCGCTGGATCATGCGGTTCTGGCCCTGCCCCAGCAACTCGGCAGGGTCCAGTGCTGGCAGCGGCGGCAGCCCGGCCGCCAGCGCGTCGGTGTTCGCCATGGCGGGCGCCGCCGGCGCCTCAAGTTTTTGCGACCCCACCGATGACAAAACCGACAGGAACGAGCGCGCGCCCGCGCCGCCGGCATGGTTGGCACCCACCGCGTGGGGCCTGCCAGCCACGGTGGCGGTCTTCGCTGCGGCGCCTGGTGCGGCCGGGGCGCCGCTTCGTTCTATGGTCATGGAGTCTCCAGTGTTTCACTGACCAGCCGCAGCCTGCGATGCTGCATCGCGGCGAACTCGTCGAGCTGGCGCTGTTCGCGCCCGGCCTGCCGGCGCTCGATGACGGTCTGCTTCTTCGACAACAACCTGTTCAGGCTGGCGATGCGGATCTCGGCATCGAGCAAGGCCACCTTCGCGGCGGCGATTTCCCGCTGCAGATCGGCGATCACATCGCGCTGCAGGTCGATCGCCTGCTGCAGGCGACCCATGAACTGGTAGTAGTTCCTGACGATTTCCGGTACCGCGCGCACCTGCGCCGTGACCGACCATTTGGATTCCGTGTCGGCCGCATAACTCTCGAGTTGTTCGATCTGGTCCAGCGCCGCGCGCCACTTGCGCTGCACCCGAAGCAGCACCTTGCCCGCGTCGTCGCGCACGCGCGTCGCCATATCGACTGCCAGCACCACACTTCTCAGTTCGGACATCTGCGGCTTTCAACGTGGAAAATCATGGGTGGGCCCGCCATCATCGGCCGGCCGTTTGGTCAAGCACCGACTGCATCGCCTG
>JANLQZ010000620.1:0-3050 GCA_031368125.1 Betaproteobacteria bacterium | reverse complement strand
TTGGCCAGCTCGTTGCCCAGCAGGGCGCCGGTGCCGGCAAACAGTCCCTGGGCGCGGGCGTTGATGAACGCCACCAATCCCTCGTCGTCCAGCCCGATCACCGGCAGCGGGATACATTGCAGCGCGTCGCGCACCACGTGGAGACTCAGTTCGCCGCGCGCGATCTCGCGTTGCTTGCGGTCCAGCACGTCCTGCAGCTGGCGGTTGCTGGCGGCCAGTTCCTGGTTGGCGGTCCGGATCTTGAGGTTGAGCTGCGCGTTTTCGTCCGCCAGTTCCTTGTGTTCGAACGCCTCCCGGATGAAGTTGCGCAACTGGTTGTCATCCCAGGGCTTGGTCAGGAAGCGGTAGACCGCGCCTTCGTTGATGGCGTCGGTGACCGACTGCAGCTCGGTATAACCCGACAAAACGATGCGTATGGTGTCCGGGTACAAGGTCTTGGCCTGGCGCAGGAATTCCACGCCGCTCATGCCCGGCATGCGCTGGTCCGACACGATGATGTCCACCGGATGGGCGTGCAACATGGCCAGACCCTGTGCGCCATCACCGGCAACCAGTATCTGGTAACCATCGCGACGCAGCAGGCGCTTGAGCGCGGACAACACGTTGGCCTCGTCGTCCACCAGCAGCAGCGTACGCAGCTTGGTCTTTACCCGCATCAGGTGTGCCGCCAGCCGGCGGTCTTCGACCAGCAGCGCCTCGATGTCCGCCTTGCCCACCGGCCGGCAGAAGAAATAGCCCTGGATCTCGTCGCACATGTTGGCGCGCATGAACTCGCACTGTGCCTCGGTCTCGACCCCTTCGGCGATCACGCGCAGCCCCAGACCGTGCGCCATCGAGATCACCACCTTGGCGATCACCGCGTCCTGTGAGCTGGTGCTGATGTCGCGCACGAAGGACTGGTCGATCTTGACCCGGTCGAACGGAAAACGCTTGAGGTAGCTGAGCGACGAATAGCCGGTGCCGAAGTCGTCCAGCGACAGTTTGACGCCCAGGGTCTTGAGCGCGCGCAGCACTTCCTCGCTGCGTGGCACGTCCTCGATCACGGCGCCTTCGGTGACTTCGATGCTGACCATGCCCGGATCGATCGCGAACTCGCGCAGCGTGCCCTCGATGTGTTGTACCAGCGTGTCGTCGCGGAACTGCGCCGGCGAGAGGTTGATCGACACCGGCGGCGCCTGGATGCCGCGCTCGCGCCAGTCGCGCATGTCGCAACACGCCTGGCGCAACACCCAGGCGCCGATCTCCAGGATCAGCCCGGTGTTCTCCGCCACCGGAATGAAACGCGCCGGCGAGACTTCACCCAGTTCGGGATGGTTCCAGCGCAGCAGCGCCTCCATGCCGCCGCTGCGCCCGGTCTGCATGTCCACGAACGGCTGGTAGTTCAGCCGCAACTGGTTCTGCGCGATCGCGCCGCGCAAGGCGCTCGCCAGCGCCACCTGCGCCACCGTGCGGTGGAACATCTCGGCGTTGTAGAACCGGTGTTTGCCGCGCCCGCGTTCCTTGGCCTTGTGCAGGGCAACCCCGGCCGACTTGAACAGGGCTTCGAAGTCCGGCCCGTCGCCGGGGTAGACCGCGATGCCGATCGAGGCCGTGATGTCGAGTTCGGCGGCACCCACGGTATAGGGTTGCTGCAGCACATGCATCAGCCGCAAGGCCAGCAGCCCGGCGCCTTGCGCCGTGTCACCGGGCAGGATCAGCACGAATTCGTCGCCGCCGACGCGCGCGACCGTGTCGGGCTCGCGCAGGTTGTCGGTGACGCGTTGCGCGAACTGGATCAGCAACTGGTCGCCGACCGCATGCCCGCGTGCATCGTTGACCAGCCGGAACTGGTCGATGCCCAGCACCATCATCGCCAATGGCTTGCCGTCGCGGTGCGCGGTGCTGATGTTCTGGGCGCAGCGGTCGGACAGCAGGGCCTGGTTCGGCAGGCCGGTCAGCGCATCGAAATGCGACAACCAGTCGATGCGCTGGCGTGCGGCGGCCTGTTCGCTGATGTCACTGAAGGTACCGATGCAGTTGCACACCGTGCCGCGTGGATCGCGCACCATACTGATGGTCAGCCACCCGGGGTACTCGGTGCCGTCCTTGCGCCGGTTCCATATCTCACCTTGCCACGTGCCCTGGGTGTTGATCGCGGTCCACATGCGGTCGTAAAAGGCCTGGTCCTGGCGGCCCGAAAACAGCAGGTCGGGATTCCTGCCCAAAACTTCGGCCTGGTTGTAACCCGTGATGTCCGTGAATGCCTGGTTGACCATCACGATGCGGCCCTGCGCATCGGTCACCGTGACGCCTTCGCGGCCCTGCGCGAACACCTGTGCCGCGAGTCGCTGCTCAGTCACATCGACAAAGGAATGCAGGTGGTGCAGCACGCCATCGAGCGCCAACGGGGCACTCGACACCAGCGCCAGGCGCTGACCGCCGTCCTTGCGCCGCACCTGCAGTTCCATCCGGTCGACCCGGCCGCCGCCCCGAAGCGCCGCGAAGAAGGCTTGCGCCAGGGCGTCGTCCACGCCCAACCCGAGCTCGTCGACAAGGCGCCCCACCAAGTCGGCGCGTTGGTAGCCGAACAGTTCCACGAATTTGTCGTTGACGTCGACGATGGTGGAAAACGGCAGCTGCAGCAGTTGCGCGACTGGCGCCAGGTCGAACAGGGAACGCCAGGCCGATCGGTTGTCCGGCCCGGTCGGCTGGCCGGCAATGCGGCCGGCTGGAGCTTGCGGTTCGTGGCGCACCGACTGGGTGGGTGGCGCCGCTGCGGTCGCCATGTTTTCAGTTTCCATGCAGCGCCTCAGGGCTGGTCGCGCCGCTCGGCCAGCAGGCGGTCGACGATCGGGACCAGTTCGAGCACGAAGTCGGACTTGCCCACCAGGCCGACCACACCGAGCGCCGCGGCCGCCGCGCGGTAGGCCGCGTTGTCGTGCATGGTGAGGAAAACGATCTTCGGCGGTTGGGGCCAGGACATCATCGAGCGCGCGACTTCCAGGCCGTTCATGCCGGGCATCGAGATGTCCAGCAACAGCAGGTCTGGCTGCAGCCGCTCGGCGGCGGCC
>JANLQZ010000618.1:0-1849 GCA_031368125.1 Betaproteobacteria bacterium | reverse complement strand
GGTCGAGCGCTTCGGCTTGTTCATGCGCCTGGTGTCAGGCGGCAGCGGTCTGCCAGCCGGCCACTCGGGCGCATCGCTGTTCTTCGGCGTGTTGTTCCTGGTGCTGGGCGCGCTCGTCGCGGCGCTGGCGGCGCTTCAATTCCGTCGCTTCCTGCGCGAACTCTCGGCCGCCGAAATCCCGCGCAGCCACTCGTTGTGGTTCGGCCCCGGCATCAACTACGCGCTGGCCGTATCGGCGTTGGGTATGGCACTGTGGTTCGTGTTCACCACCTGAGCGGTCGCGGCGACCGCAGCCCGATCTGACGACCATCGCCGCGTACACGGCGGCGGCAGGCCGGCATACCGCAACAGTCGAGCACCAACGCGCCGGCTTCGCGCGCGCACCCGACTTCAGACCAGCGTGCACGGCTTCTGCGCCACCCTGGCGCAGACCTCGTCCCAGGTCGGCGGAACGGCGCCGCGGCGCATCACGCACAAGGTCGCGCTGACCAGGGCATGCGACAGGATATGGCGCGCAAGGCCGTCGTCGACTGGCCCCAGCAGCGCCTGCGCCGGCGGTCCGCGGCGCAGCAGCGCCACCAGCATGCCGGCCAGGAAACAGTCCCCCGCTCCCACGGTGTCGACGACCGCCACCGGCCCGGATTCTGCGGCGCGCCAGGACCTCCCGTCGCGCGACAGCAGGCAGGCCCCCTGCGCGCCCAGGGTGAGCGCCAGCAGGTGCGCCCTGGTGGAGTCCAGCAGCCAGCGCGCACGCTGCATCGCATCGGCGCCGGGTGTGCCCAGGACTTCCAGATCTTCGTCACTGGCCTTGATGATGTCGGCAAACTGCAGCGCGGCCAGCACGTTGTTCCTGTAAGCCTGCAGGTCAGGCATCACCGAGGGCCGCAGGTTGGCATCGACCACCACTATCCGGCCCAGTTCGCGTTGTGTGCGCAGCCATGGCAGGTAGGCGGGTGCATCGTCGGGCGCCAGCGCCAGCGCGCCGGTGCACACCAGTTCCAGCTCACGGTAACGCGCACACGATTGGCTCAACTGCTCGGCGGTGATGGCACGATCGGCGACGCCCTGCCGGTAAAACCCATCGTCCGGATGCCCGGCCGGGCTGAGTGCCACCACCGCCATCGATGTCGCATGTTGTACCGGCAGCACCTGCGCCAGCACCACACCGTCGTCCTCCATGGCCTGGGCAAGTTGCCTGCCAAAGCGGTCCGACGACAGCGGATTGAGGTAGGCGGCGCCGATTCCCTGGCGCGAAATGGCCCGCGTGAGGTTGAACACGGCACCCCCTAGGCAGGGCTCGAAACGGCCATCCGACTGGGCGATCAGGTCGATGAGGGCTTCGCCTGCGGTGGCAATTCGCGTTGATCTATTAGGGTTTTCCATAACTAAAACAACTTGATTTAATTAGTAAGACACGAATATACTTCAGCCACGCTACAACGTAAAGCGTAAAAACCCCGGGGCAAAATCGCAAGCTCTTTCCCCCGAACCACTGAACCTGACCACCCTTTACTGCAGGAGATCCCGTGAAAAAAACCACCCTCGCCCTCGCCGCCATGGCCTTCGTCGCTTCGTCCGCCTTTGCCGCAGACCCCGTCATCGGCCTGATCACCAAAACCGAAACCAACCCCTTTTTCGTCAAGATGAAGGAAGGCGCGCAGGCTGAAGCCAAGAAACTCGGCGCCAAACTGCTGACCGGCGCCGGCAAGGCCGACGGCGACAACGCCGGCCAGGTGACCGCGATGGAAAACATGATCGCCGCCGGCGCGAAGACGATCCTGATCACCCCCAGCGACAGCAAGGCGATCATCCCGGCCATCAAGAAGGCGCAGGACAAGGGCGTGATGGT
>JANLQZ010000866.1:0-2111 GCA_031368125.1 Betaproteobacteria bacterium | reverse complement strand
TAAGGCCAATCGGTTGCGGGAACACGTTCCCAGAAAGCGCTTCGGCCAGCATTTCCTGACCGACCAGGCCGTCATCGACGCGATCGTGCGCGAAATTGCACCCAGGCCCGGCCAACTGATGGTGGAAATCGGACCAGGTCTTGCGGCGTTGACGCAGCCACTGGTGGAGCGCCTGGGCCATTTGATCGTGATCGAACTGGACCGGGACCTTGCCGGCCGTTTGCGCCAGCGCACGGACCTGACCGTGATCGAGTCGGATGTCCTCAAAGTCGATTTCGGCCACCTTGGGCGCCAGTTGGCCGACGCCGAAGGCGCGGGCAGCCCCGATGCCGCGGCGGCGTGGTTGCGGGTTGTGGGGAATCTTCCCTACAACATCTCGACGCCCATTCTCTTTCACCTGTTCGAATTCGCCGACACCATCGTCGACCAGCATTTCATGCTGCAAAAGGAAGTAGTGGAGCGTATGGTGGCGCGACCCGCGACCTCGGCCTATGGGCGCCTGAGCGTCATGTTGCAATGGCGCTACGTTATGCAGAACATCCTGCCTGTTCCGCCGCACAGCTTTGAGCCACCGCCACGCGTGGAAAGTGCGGTGGTCAGAATGGTGCCACGGCACCGTCCCGCGCCGGTGGATATGCAGCGACTGAGCGAATTGGTGCAGGTTGCGTTCAGCCAGCGGCGCAAGCTGTTGCGCCACACTCTGGGGCGCTGGCTGGAGGCGGCCACCTTTTCCGGCGAATTCGATCTGCAGCGCCGTGCCGAGGAGGTCAGCGTCGAGGAATATGTGGCGCTGGCGCAATGCGCATGAAAAAGCCCGTCCATGGGACGGGCTTCTGGATTGGCGCCGACGCCAGGCTGTTGGTCAGGCCGCTGCCAGCCAGTACCCCGCGTTGAATGGGCTGCTCATGCGCAACGCCAGGGGCGACACATCCAACAGCTTGTCCGTTGGCATCTTTTCGCCCGATTCAGTGGTGAGTGCGATACCGGCCAGTGCTTCAGCACCGTGACCTTCGCTCTTTGCCTCGTTAGCCCGTTCTGCTTGGCTGGTGTGTGCAGAACGGGCTACAGAAAAGAATAGAAACATCGGAAAGGTATCTTTCGGTCGCCCCAATAATCGGCCGCGTCCCTGAAGATGTCCAGCAGCTGCTCACGCGCTTCCTTGTCGAATTTCGCATTCGCCGGAATGTGCTCCAGTACCACGACAAAACCGGGCTGGGGCCCGGACTTGTGGACCGGATCGGTCATGTTGTCGTACAAGGCGTCGAAATTCTTGCCCACATGGGCCGGCAACGTGAACTGCTGGCCGATCATGTCCAGCACCTCCTGCTTGGATTGCGCGTTGGCCAGGTTGGCGTACAGAAAGTGCTGGCCCAGGTTTTGGGCGGCGTCCTGCAGATCCTGTACCCGAAAGGCACGGATCGACTGAACGATGTTGGTTCTTACACCGCGCAATGGCGCGTCGGTTTCTTGACGAAGTGGCATATCCATCCCCGCATCACTTTCTAAAAAACATCAAACAAATCTACTGCACGATCCGGCGAAAACTCGCGTAATGATCGGCGGTGTAATAACACGCGTCTGGCGTCCGAGGTTCGCCGCCACACACAATGCGACGTGTACCGCGATGGCTCGATCCAGGCGTCTTCACGGTGTACTCACGGTAATAACCGCGACTCTTTGCCGGAAGCAAGCGCTCACGATTACCAAATACCACGCCGTCCTTTTCGTACGGAAACGGTCCACCTTTAGCGATCAGTTGGTAGGTCTGAACACCTTGGGCCGGCAGTTCCGAAACTGAAATCGTCGCGGTGGCACCTGCTTCAACTGGACCTTTGGCCTGCACGAAGCCTGTCACAGACGCTGCGGCAAGCAAAAAGCCAGTAAGTACTAACTTGAAGCCCGCAACACCCGCCATGACCCACCTCTGACAATACCTCGGGTTTACCCGCAAATTTCAAGTGTCGTAGTGTCGCTCATCCGGCTGGAAAATGCAAGTGCCTGCACAAAATTTAGGCAGATATTGCGCTGCATCAAATATTTGAAGTCAGTGCTTGCTTTATCTAAAATCCTTAACGCGTTGCGTTGGCGTCGGCAACCGTCAGCGCCGTCAT
>JANLQZ010000585.1:0-11280 GCA_031368125.1 Betaproteobacteria bacterium | reverse complement strand
GACAGCGGGGTTTCGAGGTCGGCAAACGCCTCGACCATCAGCGGAATGCGGTTGTAGCCCTGCGACGTCAGGCTTTTGAATTCAAGTTCGGTGATCACGGCGGTGTCTTTCGATTCAGCACCCGGGCACAGCGGCCGGGCGGTGGCGCCTGGGCGCCAGGTACATGCAGTCAAGTGCCTTTGGACAAAGGCGGCGGTGCGATGCAAATCCGGGGGAAGGTGCCCGTGCCGTAACGCATCGCGGGCCCGCTACTGGCGCGCTTGCGCAATCAGGCGGATCGGAAAACCGGGCGGGCGGGCAAGACGGCCGGCGTACGCCAGGGCCAGGCTCCCCGGTCGCTGCAACCTGTGATGCTGATGCGGTGGATGAACATGGCGCCAGTGTAGCAAAGGGGTTTTTCAGCCCAGCGCGGCACGCATGCGCCCGATCACGGCGCGGTAATCCGGCTGGCCAAAGATTGCGCTGCCGGCCACGAAGGTATCGGCCCCGGCATCCGCGGCGCGCCGGATATTGTCGACCTTGATGCCGCCGTCGACCTCCAGCCGTATGTCCTTGCCCGAGGCCGTGATGCGCCTGCGCACCGCCTCGATCTTGCGCAGCGCCGAGTCGATGAAGCCCTGCCCGCCAAAACCGGGGTTGACGCTCATCACCAGCACCAGGTCGATGTCGTCGATCACCCAGTCCAGCACTTCCAGCGGCTCGGCCGGGTTGAACACCAGGCCGGCCCGGCAACCAGCAGCCTGGATGGCCTGGATGCTGCGGTGCACGTGGCCGCTGGCGTCCGGATGGAAACTGATCAGGTCGGCCCCGGCATCGGCAAACGCGGCTGCCAGCGCATCCACCGGTTGCACCATCAAATGCACGTCGATCGGCACCGCCACCCCGCCGGCCGTTCGGGCGTGTGGCTTGAGCGCCGCGCAGACCATCGGGCCGAAAGTCAGGTTGGGCACATAGTGGTTGTCCATCACGTCGAAATGGATCCAGTCGGCGCCGGCGGCGACCACGTTCTTGAGCTCCTCGCCGAGGCGGGCAAAGTCGGCCGACAGCAGGGAGGGGGCGATGCGGTAAATCATGGCGACAGGGTCTTGAAACGGGCATTTCGGGCTGGCGGTATTTTCGCAGGTAGCATTGCGCCATGGCCAAGTACCAGTTCCAAGTCGAAGTCCTGCCCCGATTCCTGCCCGAGCAGTCGGCTCCGGCGCAGGCGCATTTCGTGTTCTCCTACACCATCACCATCACCAACACCGGCGAGGTCGCCGCACAGCTGATTTCACGCGTGTGGAACGTGAACGACGCCAACGGCCATACCGAAAAGGTCAGAGGCCTGGGTGTGGTGGGGCACCAGCCGCTGCTGCAGCCCGGAGAAAAGTTCGAATACACCAGCGGCACGCGCCTGCGCACCCCCACCGGAACGATGCACGGCAGTTTCTTCTGCGTCGCCGAAGACGGCGAGAAGTTCGACACCGACATTCCGATGTTCGTTCTTGACGCGCTCAGCGCAGGCGGCGGCACGCGCACGCTGCATTGAGCGCTTGAATCCCCGAGCCATGCGCGACCTGCCGGGGCTGCTGGAAACGCTGGACCCGCGGGGCACCCTGGTGCAGCGACACTTGTGGCTGGTCGACCTGCTGGACTGGATCCGCGGCGAAGGCGGGTCGGTTCCAGCGGCTCTGGCGCGGCTGCGCCTGCTGCTCGACGCGCTGCAGGCGCAGCCCGACAAGGCCCTGCGCATGCAGCGCTGGTGGTTCACGCTCAACCAGACCCTCGATGTCGCGGTGCTGCTGGCGGACTTCGGTTTTTCCTCGCGCAATGCATTCGTCAGCGAATTTGCGGAACGCATGCGCCAGAAGCTGTTGCCCGCCACACCCGAAACGGTCGACGCTGCCGAGTTGTTTTCGCTCGTGATGTGCAACGGATTCG
Organism: Betaproteobacteria bacterium; assembly: GCA_031368125.1. GTDB lineage: Bacteria > Pseudomonadota > Gammaproteobacteria > Burkholderiales > Burkholderiaceae_C > CAISIP01. Next base: position 9,360 of record JANLQZ010000585.1, on the reverse strand, counting down.
ACGCCCAGTGGCTGCTGGCGCTGGACGAGGACATGCTGCCGAGAATCGCGGCCCTGCTGCAGCACGAGCGCGTCGGCGCCAGTTGGCAGGAGGGTGCGCTGAGCCAATGGCAGGAAACCGTGCTGGAGGCCATCACCATCTGCACCAGCCAGGTACGGGCGGCCGGCTTTGCGTCCGAGTTGCGCCTGCGCATGAGCGCGTCCGCGCGCGAGGCCGCGCCGTTCCATTCGCTGGTCTCCGATTTCGACCGCCTGCGCGCCAGTTTCGTTCGCGCCGTGGCGGCGCCGGAAGATGTGCACGACCCGCGCCAGGTCGAATTCCAGGAGGCGTTGCAGCAGTTTCGCGCCCAGCTCGAAGCCTGCCGCGCTGCCGTGGCCAGCGTGTACGCCCATCTGGACGAAAACGGCGTGTCGGTGAGCCTGGTGTTTCGTATTCGCCAGTTGCGCGAACGCATCCTGCGCATCCGCGCCCTGATCGACTGCGTGGGCGGGGCCCGGCCGGCACAAAGCACCACCAGGCTGGTGGCGCACCTGGTGCTGGTCGGACGCGACCGCCGCAGCCTGCGCTCGCTGGTCCGGTCCAACTCGTCGATGCTCGCCGCCAAGGTGACCGAGCGCAGTTCGGAGGTGGGCGAACACTACATCACGCGCAGCCGCGCCGAATACCACGACATGCTGGGCAAGGCGGCCGGCGGCGGCGCGCTGACGGCCGCCACCACCTGGCTCAAGTTCCTGGTCATGGCGTTCGGACTGTCGGCGTTCTGGAACGGCTTCTGGTCGAGCCTGGTCTACGCGGCAAGTTTCGTCGTCATCCAGCTGCTGCATTACACGCTGGCCACCAAGCAGCCCGCCATGACCGCCCCGGCCATGGCGGCCAAGCTCAAGGACATCGACGCACCCGGGTCGATGGACCTGTTCGTGGACGAGGTCACCCACCTCGTGCGCTCGCAGGTGGCGGCCGTGCTGGGCAACGTGGGCGTGGTGTTTCCGGCCGTGCTGCTGATTTCGGCCGTGATCCAGTGGCTCAGCGGCAGCCCGATGGTGGATGCCAAGGACGCGGCCCACGTGCTGCATTCGCTGACGCTGCTGGGCCCGACCGCGCTGTTCGCGGCGGTCACCGGCGTGCTGCTGTTCGCGTCGAGCATCATTGCCGGCTGGACCGAAAACTGGTTTGTGTTCAACCGGCTCGACTCGGCCCTGCGCTACAACCCGGCCTTCACGCGCCGGCTGGGGGCACAGCGGGCCGACCGATGGGCCCATTTCCTGCGCCACAACATCTCCGGCTTCGCCTCCAACATCTCGCTGGGGCTGATGCTGGGCATGGTGCCCGCGTTCACCGGTTTCTTCGGCCTGGGGCTGGAGCTGCGCCACGTCACGTTGTCGGCGGGGCAACTGGCGGCGGCCGGCGCGTCGATCGGCTGGGCGATCCTGCGTGATGGGGCGTTCTGGTGGTGTGTCGCCGCCATTCCGGTTATCGGCGCGCTCAATCTGGGAGTCAGCTTTTACTGTGCCTTGCGCCTTGCGCTGCTGTCGCACAACGTGGGGGCGCTCGATCGGGCCCGGATTCGCGCCGCGATCGGTGGCCGGCTGCGCCATAAGCCACTGGAATTCTTCTGGCCGACCGGGCCCAACGTGGAAGCGGACAATCCTCACGGCGACATCCGTTCGGGCTGAAAGCGTGAGCGGCAATCCAATGCACCCGCGCATTGAACTGCCTCGCGCGTTCTGGGCCGGACCAAAGGCTTCGACCGGCTGGCCCGCAACCACCACGTGCAACCGGGAACCTGCATCAACCATGGGCGAATTCGACCTGATCCAGCGTTATTTCAAGCGGCCGGTCCGGCGCGCGGCGTTGGGCATCGGCGACGACTGCGCGTTGCTGCAACCCGAACCGGGGCACCAGATCGCGGTATCCACCGACATGCTGGTGCAGGGACGCCATTTCTTCACCGAAACCGACCCGTTTGGGCTCGGCCACAAGGCGCTGGCGGCGAACCTGAGCGACCTCGCGGCCTGCGGCGCGCAGCCGCTGGCGTTCACGCTGGCACTGGCGCTGCCGCAGGCCGATGCCAGCTGGCTCGACCCGTTTGCGCGTGGACTGCTGGCGCTCGCCGATCAACACGGTTGCGAGCTGGTCGGTGGCGACACCACGCAAGGGCCGCTCAACATCTGCATCACGGTGTTCGGCACGGTGCCGGTTGTGGATGGAAAAAGCCTGGCCCTGCTGCGTTCGGGCGCGCAGGTCGGCGACGACATCTACGTCAGCGGCACCTTGGGTGATGCCCGCCTGGCGCTGGGTGCCTTGCGCGGCGAGTGGCGATTGCCGCCCGCGCTCGCGGCGACGGCCCGCGCGCGCCTGGACACACCGGTGCCGCGCATCGCGCTGGGTATGGCCCTGCGCGGCGTCGCGACGGCGGCGATCGACGTCAGCGACGGCCTGCTCGGTGATCTGGGCCACGTGCTGGCGGCGTCCGCGGTCGGTGCCACGATCGACGTCGCGCTGGCGCGCACCCTGATCGCGTGCCGCGGGCCGGAGCTGGACGCGGCGCTGCCGCTCGAAGCCGTACTGGCCTGCGTGCTGGCCGGCGGCGACGACTACGAACTGGCGTTCACCGCGCCACCCGGCGCCCGCGCGGCCGTCGCCGTTGCCGCACACGCCGCTGCCACCCGCGTCACGCGGATCGGACAGGTAGAGGGCGCGACCGGCTTGCGGCTGGTGGACGCCCAAGGCGCGCCAGTGGCGAACCATTACCGGTCGTTCGACCACTTCGCCTGATAACCACCAACCATGCACAGGAGCCGCCGATGACCGGCGATGAACTGATGCAAGCGGCCATTGCGGCTGCGCGGCGCAGCCCCAACCGGGTGCGCAAGGTCGGCGCCGTGCTGGTGCCCGCCAGTGGCAGCCCGGTCTCGAGCGCCTGCAATGACTACCCGCGCGGGGTACGCGACACCGAACTGCGGCACCAGGGCAACGGTCGGCTGATCTGGATGGAACATGCGGAGCGCAACGCAATCTATGCGGCGGCCAGGGCCGGCACGGCCACTGAAGGCGCCACGCTGGCAAGCACCTATTTCCCGTGCGTCGACTGCGCACGCGCGATCGTGCAGGCTGGCATCGGCCAACTGCACACGCTGCCACCCGACCTGGACGACCCGGTGTGGGGCGCGTCTTTTGTCGCCTCGCGCGTGATCCTGGAAGAAGCCGGCGTCGCGCTGCATTTTTCGACCTGCAATCCGGCACAAGTACACGCCAGCACCATGGCGCCGCCCTGAGGGCCGCGGTGCGGGGGTTGCGCCGCCGGCCGGCGGTTACGGTGCGACCGTGAACTCCTTGACTTTTTCCTTGCGTATCAGGTAGATGCCGCTGGCGATGATGACGCCGCCGCCGAGCAAGGTGTACTGGTCGGGCACTGCCTTCCACAACCACCAGTCCAGTCCGATGCCCCAGGCCAGCGCCGTGTATTCGAACGGTGCGACAGCCGACGCCTGGCCGTGCCGGAATGCCTCGGTGATCGCCAGTTGGCCCAGGAAACCCGTGACCGCCAGCGCCGCTATTGCAGGCCAGTGGGCGCGGGCGATCGGGACCCAGTCCGGCCAGGCCAGCATGCCGGCCCCGGCGGCCCACATCGCCGTGGCCCAGAACACCAGCGTGACACCCGGGTCGGTGCGGCTCAACACCCGTCCGGCAATCGCGGCCACCGCGTAGCAGCCGGCGGATGCCAGCACCGCCAGCGCACCGAGCGAGAAAAACGCGTCCTGGTCGGGGCGCAGCGCGATCAACACACCGCCCAGTCCGACGGCGATCGCGATCCAGTTGCGCGCGGAGACTTTTTCTTTCAGCACCGGAATCGCCAGCATCGTGATCAGCAGGGGCGACACAAAGAAGATCGCATAAGCTTCGGCCAGCCCCAGTTGCTTGAGCGAAAACGTGAACAGCGACAGCATCAGCACGCCGATCACCCCGCGCAACAGGTGCAGCGGCCAGCGCACCCGCAGCAGCAGACCGAACTCCTGGCGCCAGAACACGTACAGGAAGACCAGCGGCAAGGCCGACAGGCCGCGCAGCGCGGCCACCTGCATCGGCGGGTAACTTCCCACCAGCGTCTTGAGCACTGCATCCATGAGCGAGAAGAAACCCACCGCGGCGAGCATCGCCACGATGCTGCGCAAGTTGCCGGTCGCCGCCATCGTTCGTGCCCGGCACGCGCCTACAGCGCGTACTGCTTTTCCAGGTAGTCGATGATGTCGGCCGACTCGAACATCTTGGCTCCGGTATTGGGGTCTTCCAGATACGGCAGCCGCACCCTGCCCCAGCGCGCCAGCAACTGCTCGCGCCGGCCGCCCGGCTTGGGCTGATACGGGCCCCGCGCCAGGCGCATCGACGCCGGGCCCAGATCGGCGAACTGTTCCTTGCCGACGTTGTGCAGCGTGTAGGCGAGTTCGAGCTCGGTCAGGCGCTCGCGCATCAGGCGCGAATACGGGCTGGATTCGAAACTCCACAACTCCAGCCGCCGCCGTGGCCTGCGTGACGGCCGCGCCTGCACGCCGCGCAGCCTGCGCACCAGCGAGCCCAGGCCGCTGAGCTTGGGCGCGAGCCAGCCGGCGCGGTACGCCGGCGGCGTGTCCCGGGCGGCGTAGGTGCGAAACAGGTAGTCGACGATGGCAGCCGACTCCAGCAGCACGGTCTGGGTGTTGTCGTCGACCAGCAGCGGAAACTGCTGCCTGCCGCAGAGCTTTTGCGCCTTGGGCCGGTAACGCGTGCCGCCGCCCGGGCAGGGGTAGATACGCGCGTCGAGTCCAAGCGCCGTCAGCGCTTCCCGCACCGCACGGCAATAGGGGCTGCCCTCCATGTCGTACAGCGCGAGCGGCCGTTTCGGCTGCTGCGCGGCGAAGACGACGCTGGTACCACGCCACAGCGCCAGTGTCGACGCCAGCGACGAGCCCAGCACACTGGCCTGGTGCGACCAGCCGTTGATCGACTGGCTCACTGCGCGCGCCACCGTGTGCCGCCTATGGTTTGGCCTTGGCCTTGAGGATATCGAGCTGCTTGGGGTTGGTCATTTTCAGCGTCTTGACGCCGACGCTGAACTTGCCGTACTGCGCCAGTTCCGGCGCGTCCGAACGGATCGTATCGATATGGTTGTCCTCTGCCTTCGCTGCACCGGCCAAGCCGATCAAAGCCGCAAAACCCATGGCAATTGCCTTTTTCAACATGTGTCGCCTCTCGTGTGTAGATTGCTGCTGGCCCGGGCCAGGAACTGGTGGTGGCCTTTCCGCCCTCAACGCCGGTCGCCCAGGTGCGCCGAGCATACCCGGCATCGGCATGGCACAACTGTCGCGCACGGCTCCAGCCGGGGGGGCGCGGCGCGCACGGGCCGATAATCGCTTCATGCGCGCCCCAGACGCCATTGCACCACCCGATACCCCCACCGATGCGCCGATCACGCGGCCCACACCTGCGTTCCTGCTGGCGCATCCGGCGCATTTCATCGCGCTGGGTTTTGGCTCCGGGCTGAGCCCCTGGGCACCCGGTACCGCCGGCACCTTGTGGGCCTGGCTGGCGTTCCTGGTGTTGCAGTTGTGGCTGACACCGGCACAACTCGGCTGGCTGATCGCCGTCTCGCTGCCCCTGGGCTGGTGGGCCAGCACGGTGGCGGCCCGCAATATGCGTGTGCGCGACCCGGGCAGCATCGTGTGGGACGAGGTGGTGGCGTTCTGGCTGGTGTTGTGGCTGGTGCTGCCGGCCGGTTTTGTCGCGCAGCTGGTGGCATTTGGCCTGTTCCGGTTTTTCGACGCTGTCAAGCCCGGGCCGGTGGCCTGGGCCGACCAGTTGTTTCACGGCGTCGATATGGTGCGCGACCGGCAGGCCTGGCGCAAGGCCGGGCTGGGCATCATGCTCGACGACCTGGTGGCCGCCTTTTGCACCCTGATCGTGATCGCCGCCTGGAGGTTCCTGTGAACCTGGCCACGCCTGCACCAGCGCCTGTGCTGGCTTCGACTGCGGCCCTGTGCGCCGCGCTGGCCGACGTCCTGCTGCAGCGCAACTGGAAACTGGCCACCGCCGAGAGTTGCACCGGCGGCATGATCGCCGCGGCCTGCACCGACCTGGGCGGCTCCAGCGCCTGGTTCGAGCGCGGCATGGTGACCTATTCGAACGAAGCCAAGATCGAGATGCTGGGCGTGGCGGCCGGATTGATCGAGCGCTTCGGGGCGGTCAGTGAAGAAGTGGTGCGCGCGATGGCCCAAGGCGCCATTACACGGTCGCGCGCGCAGGTCGCGCTGGCCGTGACGGGTGTCGCGGGCCCGACCGGCGGCAGCCGGAACAAGCCAGTCGGCACGGTGTGGTTCGGCTGGGCCGTCAACGGCCAGCTGCATTCGGAAGCGCGGCACTTCGGCGGTAACCGCCATGCCGTGCGCAGCGCCACCGTACAACACGCCCTGCAGCGGCTGTCCACCTTGCTGCAGCAATAACCGCCTCAAAGGTTCAGCCGCTCAGCGAGGGCGTCATGCGGCCAGTTCGACCCGGTTGCGGCCGAGCGCTTTGGCCCGGTACAGCGCCAGGTCGGCCCGGTGCATCAGGGCCGGCAGGTCATTGTCCGTGCCGCGCGCCTGGGCGACGCCGAAACTGGCGGTGAACTGCAGCATTTGACCGTCGGGCATGGCGATGTGCAAACCCGCAACGCGCTCGCACAGGCGCGCTGCCGCGACCTGCGCCACCTCCATCGGCGTGTGCGGCAGAACCATCGCAAATTCCTCGCCGCCCACGCGCGCCACCAGGTCGACGTTGCGTGCCACGCCACGCAGGTACGCACCCAGGGTGCGCAACACCAGGTCACCCCCCTCGTGGCCGAAACGGTCGTTGACGGTCTTGAAATGGTCGATATCGAACACGATGATGCTGCACGGATGGCCATAACGCTTGCCGAGTTCCAGCATCTGCGCCGCGCGCTCCTGGAACATGCGCCGGTTGGCCAGCCCGGTCAGGTCGTCGGTGTGCGCCAGATGGTCCAGCTGGCGCCGCATCGCGGCCAGCTCCTGGTACGACCGGGCCAACGCCACGGCGGCGTCGTTGAGCACCTGCAGCTCGCGTATCGATTCGCTGCCCGCCTGCAGGTCGTGCCCTTCTCCGGCCAGTCGCAGCGACGCCGCGAGGCGCTTGAGCGGACGTGCGAACACCAGGTACACCAACAGCATCGCGACCGACAGGGCCAGGGCGATCACCGCGCCGGCCGCAATCAGCGAGCGGCGTGCCGCTTGCGCCGCGTCGATGATGCCGTCCGATTCCGCGAGCGCGGTGTCGACCGCCTCGGCCCCCACACTCACGCCGGCATTGAGCAGCGACTGCGCCACCGGCTCCCACCGCGCCAGGGCGTCGGGGCGGGCCGCCGGCCCGCGCAGCCTCAGGTCGGCAAGGTTCTGGTCCAGCACGGCCCGGGCGGTCGCCAGCATGTCGCGCATCTCGGACGAGCCCTGCAAGGCGGTGTCCACGCCGGTGGTCAGCAGCCGCGTTCGGCGTTGCTCGCGCTCATCGGCGGTGCCCACCCACAATATGGCCTCGCCATCACGCGCCAGCCGTTCCAGGCCACGGACCATGCGGGTCGATTCGAACACCTTGGGCATGGCGATGATGTCGATGCGATCGGCCTTCGCCTCGATCGCCACCTGCTGCCGCGCCATGATGAAAAGCGCGACCGAACTCACGCTGACGAGCAGCAGCGCGATGGCGGCTGTGGCCGCCATCAAGCCGGTTTTTCGCTTGGACTTGGCAAACAACGAGGCTCGACTCCTGGGAAAACGCATGGGCGCGGGCCTCGTATTCTGACAGCAGCGGCACCAGCCGCCGCTGAGCGCAACAGCGGCGCGGCGCACTGGGGTACCTTCGCTCTGCGAGCTGCGGTGCGAGCTTGCTTGGGGCGGCCCGGCGCGGCGCTCACACCACGTTGGTTTCGCGCAGGGGACGGTTCGTGAGTACGCGACTCCAGCCGAACTCCGACAGGTCGAGCGTCTGAAAGCCGCCGTGCACGACCAGCTCTGCCAATGCCCGCCCGACGGCAGGTGCCTGTTGCAGGCCATGGCCGCTGAAGCCGTTGGCGAACAACAGGTTGTCGACATCGGGATGGGCACCCAGGATAAGGTTGTGGTCGAGCGTGTTGACGTCGTAGTGGCCGGCCCAGGCGCTGACGACCCGCGCCGATTCGAATCCCGGCACGCGCTGCGCGAGCGCCGGCCACACCACATCTTCAAACAACTCGTGCCGGACCTCGAAGTCGACACACTCCGGGTCCTGTTCCTCGGGTGGCGCGACGCCGCACAGGAAACCGGCGCCTTCAGGACGGAAATAGACTCCGCCCGGGTTGATGACCAGCGGGCAAGCCGGCGCCGATGCCGGGGTCTGGAAATAGAACACGCAGCGTTTGCGCGCCTGCACCGGCAGCGCGATGCCCGCCGTGCGGGCCAGCGCGGCCGCGCCGGTACCGGCGGCGTTGATGACCACCGAACACCCCACCTCGCTGCCGTCGTCGAGCACTACCGACACCACGCGGTGCCCCGAGCGCCGCAGACCGCGCGCGCGTGCCCCAAGGTAACGCGCGCCCTGCGCGATCGCCTTGCGGCGCCAGGCAAACATCAGGCTGTGCGCGTCCAGCCAGCCTTCGCCGGACAGGCCGAGCGAACCGGCGGCGAGGTCATCGACCCGCAACCAGGGAAACCGGGACTGGAGTTGGGCCGGATCCAGCAACGCGACATCGACACCGCAGTCGCGTTGGGTCTGGTAGTTGCGTTGCAGCACCGCCAGCCCGGTGGCGCCGGCCAGGAACAGGTAACCGGCCTCTCGGAAACCCACGTCGGGCGCCGCGCCATCGACCTCCAGCAAGTGCGGCAGGTCGCGGACGAACGCGGTGCCGAATTGCGACATGCGGATGTTGCCGGGCGTGGAAAACTGGTGCCGGATCGACGCCACCGATCGCGTGGTGGCGCACCATGTGTAACTCGGGTCCTGCTCCAGTACCAGCACCGAACCGCCGAAGCCGGCATCGGCCCCGAGGAAGTAGGCAGCCGCACTGCCAACGGCCGCGCCGCCCACGATCACCACGTCGAAACTGTCCATGCCCGGGAAGCTTAGCAGCGGCTGGGGCCGGCCGTCCCGTCCCGGCGTCAGCAGCGCCGCGCGCACCGCATCGGGCAACGACGACGCCTGGACATGCCACCGGCTGCCGGGCGGGTTGATGGCGTGCACCACAACGGCGGCGCCACATCGGAGCCACAGTTTTGGCGCCACTGGCCGATAACCTGCCATGGCGCCCGGTCGACCGTGCGACGCCGCTCGTGGTTCCGGCGCCCGCCAGCACCTCGGCTGGTC
>JANLQZ010000580.1:0-2445 GCA_031368125.1 Betaproteobacteria bacterium | reverse complement strand
CCCAGGCTACCGTAGATGATCGGGGCGGGCGGAACAGCGGTGACCGCCATGACAGGACTCGCACATAAAGCGACCATGGCCGCACCGGCCACTTGCGCGAGACAAAAGATCGGCTTCGTACGTGCCATGACAGACTCCCTGGTAACGTTGTTGACCTTCACGTGCAACAATCATACCGTGGCGTTTGGCGGCTCGCATTGACATTTCTCAATAGGAAGCCAACCCTATTCCGGCGCGATCGGCAAAAATTGTGAAATCGCCGACAACGCTGTGAATGCCAGTGCCAGTGCCAGTGCCAGTGCCAGTGCCAGTGCCAGTGCCGGGACCGGGACAGGGACCGGGTAACCGGGGCCATTCCAGCTGGTGTTCGTCGGACAGATCCGTTCGGGCTGGGCTTGGCCTGCCCCGCGTATGGTCTGTCGTGAAGTTGACCTGTCCGGCGGCTGGCCTGCACTTGTCGAAGCGTCCAAGCGTCGAAGAGCCGAAGCGCCGCAAGGCCGAACGGGCGTTGGGTCAGGGCCTCTCAGCCCTATGACAAGCCCAGGGCGAACGGCTGATGCGCCTGAGCACGCAACCATGCCAGTGCCCGACGTGCCGCATCGACGCTTCAGCCGCCCCCGCGCTGCATGTACAGGTCGAAGCGTTTCATGAACAGGTAACGTTGCCCGTCGTCGAGTCCGCTGAACCGGAAGCTCACCAGCAACCGCGGGATGCGGGCCAGGCCGATGGCGCGCGGGTCGCCCGCGCGCCACGACAGCGTGAGTTGCCCGGTCCCGATGCGCGCCGTCAGCGCCTGCGCGATCAACTGGTAGCGATGGGTGCCGATCGCGTTGGGCAGCCAGCCGAGCCACTCCCTCTCGGTGCAGCCCATCTCGCGGTCGAAGTTCTCGGCGTAAAAGGCCTGCATGGTCTCTAGCTGCACATCACCGTGCCGTGGCGCAGCACCGACCTGGTCATCGGACAAGCTCCGACCCCGCCTGCGCGTCGGCCCAGGCAAGCAAGGTAGCCACCAGATCGATGGCACGTGCGCCCGTGATGGTGTGAACGGCCGTATCGTCATATCGGAACTTGGCCGCATAAGGCGACAGGCAGCGCAATTCGACAAAGTCGATTGCTGGCACAGGCCCGGCATCCACCAACTGGGCGGCCAGTTCTTCAAGGTCATGCGTGCGGCGAAACTCGACGCCGTGCAAACACATCACCGATTTGAGCGCCTTTTCTGCTGCTTGCTGCGCATGAAACAAGGCCACAGACAGCGCCACCGCCGGGACGCCGAGCAACGCCACAAAGGCGGCCTCGTCCATTCGGGCCAACCGCAGCATCCGGGTGGACTCCTCACGCTGTGGCGTCATGCAGCACTTTGCCTTCCTTCGTGGCCCAGTACGGCAGGGTACCCGGCACCTGGCTGCGGCGATCAAAGTCACGCCGCGAAAAAAGCAACAGGTCGACCCCGACCCCCAAACGGCCTACCGCAGCTTTCAGGAGAAGGTACTCGGCAGCCTCGTCCGCCAGCGCAGGCTCGATCACGATCAGATCCAGGTCCGACCCTTCGTCTGCATCGCCGCGCGCATACGAACCAATGACAATGACGGTAGCCGGGCTGGTTGCGGCAGCAGCTACCCGCTGGGCGGCGTGCTGGATTTGATCGGGTCTCAACATGATGGTGAACTACCGGACACTTTACCCGATCACGCCAATTTCCCGACGCGGTGGGAACAATGCGGCGCGCCGCGCCCTTTCAGACTGGCGCACGCACCTCACCCCCCAGCGATCGGCGGCCAGATCGCCAGCACGTCGCCTTCGACGAGGGTCTGGGTCAGGCGCTGATCCGGCTCCACATATTTTCCGTTGACCAGCACCAGGTGCACCATCTTGGCGGGCAGCGCCAGCGGCTTGATGATCTGCATGATGCTGGCGTCGGACGCGACCTCCAGTTCCACCATGTTGGTGTACTTGTTTTCCGGCGGCAGGTAATCGGTCAGCGATGCGAACAGTTTGAGCGTGATTTTCATCGGCCTAGTTTATCGGCGTCGCGCGTCCTGTGCGCCGTTCCAACCGCCCTGCCCCTGCGCGCTGGCCAGGTAGGCATCCATGAGTTTGGTCGGGTCGGCCTTGAGCGTGTCTTTCCAGGCGCCCAGGTGGATCTGGCCTTCGACCAGTCCGCGCATGACACCCACATGGTCGGTCCAACCGACGCTGTTGCAGCCCACCAGCACGTCGTCCTTGAACTGCAGGCTCAAGTGCCGGCCTCCGGCACTGTCTGTCAGCTCCACATGTTCACCACCCGGCACGCCCTGCCACTCGCCAAAACTGGTCGACACCATGCCCAGCGTGTCGAGCACGTTGATCTGCGTGACGCCTTTGAGCGCCGTGCGCCGGCCCAGCATGTTGAGGGCAGCCACGCGCGCCTGCTCGGCGGCGTTGGGCTGGATCGCACTGACGATG
>JANLQZ010000579.1:0-1523 GCA_031368125.1 Betaproteobacteria bacterium | reverse complement strand
GCTGACCGCCGACGGGCGCATCGACGCCTGGGAAACCGAGATGTGGTTGCCGCGCGCCACTGCCAACCTGGAGTGGGTGCCACTGCTGTCGCCGCTGGCGGCGGGCCTCCGGCAACCGGTGGGCCAGTCCACCGGCCTGGTCACGCAAAACGGCGATCCGTCGTACCCGGCGGGCGCCGTCAAGGTGTCCGTGCACTGGCTTGGCGCGGCACCGCTGCGGCCGTCCAATATTCGTGCCCCGGGCAAGGTGGCGAACTGTTTCGCGGTCGAGAGTTTTGTCGATGAGTTGGCCGCCAGGGCGAAGGTGGATGCATTGCGGTTCCGTCTGCGCGACCTCGCCGACCCGCGCGGTCGCGAGGTGCTGGAGCGCGCGGCCAGGCTCATGCGCTGGGGCGACCGGCCGTCGCCGCAGCCGGCCAGCAGTGCCCGCTTGGCGGGCGGTCGGGGTATTGCCTACATCCACTACAAACACAACGAGACCTATGTGGCGGTCGGCATGGAGGTGGAGGTCGACCGCAGCAGCGGCCAGATCAGGGTCAAGCGGGTCGCCTGCGCGCATGATTGCGGCCTGATGATCAACCCGGATGCGGTGCGGGCCCAGGTCGAGGGCAACATCCTGCAGACGCTGTCGCGCACGCTGCATGAAGCAACCACTTTCGACCGCGACCGGGTGACGAGCGTGGACTGGGCCAGTTATCCCCTGCTGCGTTTCACCGAGGTGCCGCTGCTCGACATCGACCTGGTCGAGCGCCGAGACCAGCCTCCCCTGGGTGCCGGCGAGGCCGCGTCGAGCCCGGTGCCGGCGGCACTGGCCAACGCCGTGTTCGATGCCACGGGAGTGCGCTTGCGCACCGTGCCGTTCACACGCGAGCGTCTCAAGGCGGCGCTTGGCTGACCCAGCGCAACTAAAATCGGTGCAACTGAAGGAAAGTCGATGAACGCTGACATTGAAGTGGACGCGCGCGGGTTGAATTGCCCGTTGCCGATTCTCAAGGCCAAGAAGGCACTCAACAGCATGCAAAGTGGCCAGACCGTGCGCGTGGTGGCCACCGACGCAGGTTCGGTGCGCGACTTCCAGGCATTTGCGAAACAGACCGGCAACGAACTGGTCGAACAGCAGACCATGGGCGCGGAATTTATCCACGTGATACGTCGGCGGTAGTCCTCGCGCTGCGTCTGCCGAATGGCGCGGTGGCGGGTCCGAGGCCCGCCTCGACGCTGCGCGTGGCGCCAGGCGCACGACCGGCCAAGCTCACACCAGGCGCGCGAGCTGGTCCCGTACCTTGGCCAGCGTCGCTATGAAATCAGCCACTCTCCTGCGCTCCTGCTCGATCACCACCGCAGGCGCCTTGGCCACAAACGCCTCGTTGGATAACTTGCCGTTGGCCTTGGTGATCTCGCCTTCCAGCCGGCCGGCCTCCTTGCCCAGGCGCAGCTTTTCCGCTGCAACGTCGATCTCCATGTGCAGGCAGATGCGGGTGGCGCCGACCACCGCTACCGGTGCGGCTTGCGCGGCGGCGGCC
>JANLQZ010000577.1:0-3858 GCA_031368125.1 Betaproteobacteria bacterium | reverse complement strand
GCCACGGATGCGCCGCCGGGCTGGCTGCCCAGCCACTCCCAGTGGCGCGGCAGCAGGGTGACCTCGCGCGCCACCACGCCCAGCCTGGGGCGGCCTGGCCCGGCCGGAACGACCCGCTTCGGCGCCTCGCCGGATGCCTCTGGCGGGACGGCGGGATGCGCCGATGCCAGCCGCCTCAGCATCTGGTCGGGCGTGCCGCGGTGGTCGAAGTCGATCTGTTCACTGGTAGACGCGTCGAACACCAGCACGCGGGCATGCGCGTCGGCAGCCATCGCGGCCTGCACCTGCAGGGCGACCTCGGTCAACGCTCCGCATGCGATGCGCCGCGCGCCCTGGAAGGCGATGAAAGATGGCATGGGGTTGGTCATGGGGCGGTCCTGCTGCGGGTTTTGGATCGGTCTATTTTACCCGGATTTAATTAGAATTTGTATAATACCCGGGTAAAATTGTGGCGGAAGTGATCGCGATACCACGGAGAATTCCTGCCGGCGCTGTCCAACATACAGGCGGCGCGTGCCGGCGACGTGCTGGTCTGGGACGAGCGTTCCACCTTGCACCGCGGGCGCCCCTGGCCGTACACCGAAGAACGCACCCTGGCCAGCATCTGCATCTCGGCGCGGGACATCGACGGGCTCGACCGCGTGCGGCCGGCGGCCTGAATCCGGGCGCTCAGCGCGGCCGCTGGAACCTGCGCTCCAGGTAAGCCAGCAGGGTGCGGATGGCCTGCGCTTCGCCGCCCACCGGTCGCCCGGCGCGCGCCGTGTCGTTCCAGGCGAACAGGTCGATGTGTATCCAGTCCTGCTCCGGCGGCACGAAGTATTCGAGGAACAGCGCGGCGTTGATGGCGCCTGCCATGGCGTTGCGCCCGGTGTTCACGATGTCGCCCACGCTGCTTTCGATACCCGACTTGTACGGCGCCCACAGCGGCATGTGCCACAACGGGTCGTCGAGTTCGAGGCCCAGGTCCACCAGCTCGCGCGCCGTGCCCATGTGCCTGCAAAACAGCGCCGGCAGCTGCGGGCCCAGGGCCACCCGGGCCGCGCCGGTGAGCGTCGCCAGGTCGACGATCAGCGCGGGCCGGGACTCCGCGGCATACGCCAGCGCGTCGCACAGGATCACGCGGCCTTCGGCGTCGGTGTTGCCGATTTCTATGAACAGGCCGTTGCGCGTCTTGAACACGTCGCCGGGCCGGTAGGCATTGCCGGCGATCGAGTTTTCAACCGCCGGCAGCAGCAGCTGCAGGCGCACTGGCAGCTTGAACGCCATCACCAGCGTGGCCAGGGCCAGCGCGTTGGCGGCGCCGCCCATGTCCTTCTTCATCTGGCGCATGCCCTCGGCTCCCTTGATGTCGAGGCCGCCGCTGTCGAAACACACCCCCTTGCCGACAATTGCCAGCAACGGGTCTTTGGCCTTGCCCCAGGTGAGCTCGATCAGGCGCGGCGCACGCGTGCTGGCGCGGCCGACGGCATGGATGGCCGGGAAGTTCTGCTTGAGCAACGCGTCGCCCACCACCTGGCGGAACTTCGCGCCGTGTTGCTTCGCCACCAGGCGCGCGGCGGCGGCCAGTTCGGCCGGGCCCAGGTGTTCGGCTGGCGTGTTGACCAGGTCACGTGTGGCGGCCACGACCGCGGCGACCGCCGACCCGCGTTGCGCTGCCGGGCTGTTGACCAGCTGCAGTCGGGCCGGCGCGCGGCGGCGCGGCTTGTACAGGTCGAACGCGTAGGCACCCAGCTCCCACGACAAGGCGGCCTGTTCCGGTGGTGGCTGCAGCCCGGCATCGGCCAGGCAATAGTCGCCTTCGGGCAGCAGCTGCGGCAACGCCGACAAAACGAACGGGGAGTCGGCACGCTCGACCCCGGCAAATACCCGCTCCAATGTGCCCTTGGCATCCGGTACCAGCGCATGGCTGTCGGCAGCGCCGTTGAACCCGGTGGTGCGCAGCCACTGGCGCGTCGCCGCGGGTAATGCGGCGGCGAGTTGCTGAAAGCCGGCGCGGTCGACCACGGTGATCGGGACGGCGCCGGGAGAAATGTTTTTCCTGAGCGAGACGGTCATGTGCGCATGGTAGCGCTGCCCGGGCGCTGCCCAGCGCCCGTTATGCAACCGGCGTGGCCTGGATGAACGCGGCCACCGCCCTGGCCACCTCGGCGCCCTTGTCCTCCTGCAGGAAATGGCCCGCGTCGCGAACCACCGCATGCGGCTGGCCCTGCGCGCCGGGCACCAGTTCCTGCCATGGCTTGTAGCCGCCACGGGTCATCGGGTCGCGGTTGCCGAACAGGGTCAGAAAGGGTTTTTCCCAGCGTTTGAAGACTTCCCAGGCAGCTTCGTTGTTGGCGCGTTCCGGGTCATCGGGGGTGGTCGGTACGAAGCCCGGAAACATGCGCGCGGCCACCCGGTAACCGCCTGAAGGAAAGGGTGCATCGTAGGCCGCCACTTCCTGGTCGGTCAGGCCCGACACACAACCCGCGCGGACGATGCGTCCGATTGGAAACCACGGGCTGTAGCGCGAAAATGCGCGCCAGATCCTGAATGCCGGCGGCACCGCCGTGGTGCCGGTCGGCAGGCCGCCATTGGCCAGCACGATGCGCTCGAAGCGCTCGGGCGCCGCGGCCGCCAAACGCAGGCCGATCAGCGAACCCCAGTCCTGGCAGAACAGCGTGATGCGGCGCAGGCCATTGGCGACCATCCAGGCCTGCATCCACAACACATGGTGCAGGTAGGAGTAGTCGGATTTGCGCGCCGGCTTGTCGGACCGGCCGAACCCGACCAGGTCGGGCGCAACCACGCGCAAGCCGGACTGCAGCAGCACCGGGATCATCTTGCGGTACAGGAACGACCAGGCCGGCTCGCCGTGCATGAGCAACACCACCGCCGCGTCTTTCGGGCCTTCGTCGATGTGCGCGATACGCAAGCCGCCCACCATGGTGTAGTGCGGCGTCCAGGGGAATGCCGGCAGCTTGGCGAAGCGCGCCTCGGGGGTGCGCAGGATCTCTTGAACATTGGGCAGATCGTGCATGGCGGTTGTCGTTTGGTGGGTGCTCAGAAGCGGCGCCGCGCGATGATGTCGGTCGAGCCGGACGGCAGGCTCAGGAAGTCGCCGTCGGTGGCGACACGCACCGGCCCGGCGAAGATGTCGGCTGCGGCGCCGAGAAACGCCTGCTCCATGCCCGGGAACGGCAGCGCCGGCACGATGTGGTTGAGCAGCAGGTAATGCACCCCGGCGTCACGCGCGGTTTCGGCGGCCTGCTCGGGTGTGGTGTGGTAGTTCGGCACGTCGTTGAAGATCTTTTGCAGTTTGGGTCGCCCGGCCTGGCCGGCGCCGGCTTCGAGCACTGCCATCAGCGGCTCCGACAGCGCCTCGTGCACCAGCAGGTCGACGCCCTTCGCCTCGCGCTGCACCGCGGCCGACTTCTTCGTGTCGCCGCTCAGCACCAGGCTGCGGCCCTTGTAGCTGATGTGGTAACCCACTGCCGGGTGGATCGGTGCGTGGTCGACAGTGAACGCGGTGATCTCCAGATCCGCGTCCTTGAGTACCACCACGCGGCCGTCCGGCCCCGGCGTGAAGGTCCGGGCCACGGCGCCAAAACCGCTGGCCGGCACGGTCGCCTCGCCGTGGTGGGCGACGCGGTACTGCTGGTCCTGGCCGTAGGCCTGCCGCAGTCCCGCCACCACCTGCTCGACTCCGGGTGGGCCAAAGACGGTCACCGGCGTGGTGTTGGCGGTCGACACCCAGCGCTGCAGCATCAGCTCGCCCAGGCCGTCGATGTGGTCGCTGTGGAAATGCGTCAGGAAGATGGCCTCGATGCGCCCGTGTATGAAGCCCAGCTTGCCGATGTTGCGCGGGCTGCCGCTGCCGGC
>JANLQZ010000547.1:0-2808 GCA_031368125.1 Betaproteobacteria bacterium | reverse complement strand
TCAGTTATTACCCGGTGTCGATACCGGCCCACAGCATGGCGCTCAACGTCACGGTGCAGAGTTACAACGGCCGGCTCGACTACGGGCTGATCGCCTGCCGCCGGGCGCTGCCCGATGTGGCCGAACTGGCCGATTCGCTGCTGGCCGAACACCGCAAGCTGCTGGAGCTGGCCACCGGCCTCACGGCGACCGCGTCCGTGGCCGAACCGGCGGCGGCGACAGTCGCGCCGGCGCGGGCGCCCGGCAAGAAATCCAGCGCCGCGCGGACAGTCAAGCCCGTGCTGGTCGCCAGGCCGGCGAAGGCGCGCGCCGTGCCGCTGAAGCTGGTCGGCGGCCCGAAGGGTGACCCCGCCGCAAAGCTGGCCGCCAAGGCGCCGGTACGCAAGAAGGCAATGCGCGTCGCCGCCAAAGCCTGACCGACTGATGGCCGCGATGTGAAGCCTGGCGGCGCAAGCGAGCAGCCGGCGATGTGCCGCGGTCGAATGCCGGATCGCGTTCGTTGCACAAGAGCCGCCGGGGCCGCGCCTTGACAAGCCCGGCGCGAACGGTACCGGTGTTGGAACGCGAAGGCGCAGATCTCAGGGGCCGGCGTCGGCGGCTACCGGGCCCGGCGCCGACGCTGCGGCCGCCGCACCCGCTGCCGCGGGCATGGCCAGGGCGCCGGCCGGCTGCACCGTGATCACTCCGGCCGCGAACTCGATGTGGTCCTGCCCGAACGCACGGTGCAGGCGTTTGAGCGCCTCGCGCTGTATCACGCTCGGGTTGCTCGGCTTGACCGTGAACTTGAGCCGCACCACCAGCGCGCTGTCGGTGATTTCCGCCATGCCCTGGAGCTTGAGCGGCAGCAGAAACTCGTGGCCGAACTCCGGGTCCTGCAGCATCTCCTGGCCGACCCGCTTGACGGTCTTGCGGGTCTGCTCCAGATCGGTGTCACGCGACAGACGCAGGTTGAATTTCACCGTCTGCCAGTCGCGGCTGTAGTTGGTGATGGCGCTGAGCTGGCCGAATGGGATGGTGTGGATCTGGCCGTTCTGGTGGCGCAGCCGCACCGAGCGCAGCGTTACGCGTTCGACCGTGCCTTTGAGGCGCCCGGTGTCGATGTATTCACCGACGCGGAACGCGTCGTCCGACATGAAGAAGATGCCCGCCACGATGTCGCGCACCAGCGCCTGCGAACCAAAGCTGATCGCCAGGCCGAATACGCCGGCGCCCGCCAGCAGCGTGGTCACATCCGCGCCGAGTTGCGACATTCCGAGAAACGCGACGAACACCAGGATCGCCACACCCACCGTCACCCGCACCATTGGCAAAAGCGTCGTGAGCCGCGATGCCGGCTCGGCTGCGACGTCGTCGTCGATGCCCGGCGCCAGGCCCGGATTGGCGGCGCGCAGGCGTTGTTCGGTCCACAGGTCGAGGTAGCGCCAGGCCACGAAACCGACGAACAGCGTGATCGCCGTGGTCACCAGCGAGTGCCGGATCGGCTCCCAGGTGGTCACCGACACGATCTCGAGGCGCTCGACCAGCCACAACTCGGCCAGCGTGATCGACAGTGCGAGCAACGCGCCGGCATTGGTCGAGTGTTGCACCAGCCGCACCCACCAGTGGCTGGCCGACAGCCCAAGCAACGCATGTACGACGTAGGCGATCACGGCGATGCGCAGCGAATACATGAGCGAGTGGTAGACCGCGAACTCCAGCGTGAGCACGGAGACATTCCAGACCAGCCAGATCAGCGGGACGCTGATCGCGCAGATCCACAACAACACGCGCTGCGTCTTGTCGGGCACCGGGTGTGCCGCCTTGTAGAGCCACAGTCCCAACGCGCATCCGATGGCTACGAAGCTGCCTTGCGCCATCGCCATCACCTGTCCAACCGGAATGGGCAGGCCAGCGCGCAACAGCACCGGCATGATGGCGATGCCGGTGAAGCCGACAAACGTCACGGTGGCAAAGCACGCCTTGACCTGCCGGGCGGTGCGGTCCGGCATTGCGACCAGCCGAAACGCGGGAAGCTTGGGTCGCAGTGCGGTCGCCAGAAATATCCTGAACGGTATCCAGCGTATCAACGCCGACAGGATGGCGACCATGATCAGCGCCTGCTTGTCCTCGCCGTCGAAGTAGAACCTGATCGCAAGGTGGGCGCCGATGGCAAACACCGCCCATTGTCCCAAGTCGAGGGCGAGCAACCCGACCGCGCCGCGCGCCCGCACTTCGCTGTTCAGGCTGGCCAGACGCCATCGCCTCGTGAGGCGACGAAATACCAGGCCGGCAGCCGCGATGGCGGCCAGGCACGCGGCGCCCAGCGCGGCATTGGTGGCCATTTCGCCCTCGCCGCGGCCGGCGGCGATCACGAGGCGCGCTTTTTCGAGTTCCTCGCCGACATGTGGTGCGGCTTCGACGGCTTTCTGCGCAGCGCTTCTGAAGGCAGCAAGCCGCTCGCCGGCCGCACTCACGGCGCCACCCATCCTGGTCAGGTCGCCGCCCACCCGGGTCGCCTCTTCAACCGTGATCGCGCCGGCCGGGGGCAGGGCCACGAACGCAAGCAGCAGCAGCAGCCCAACGGCCCGGGCCGCCGGCCACACATGGGATCGCGCTGCGGCAAACATGCGGGTGAGGGTCATGGGTACGGTAGGCATCGGTCAAAGAGCTTGCTTGGGGCGGCCCGGCGCGGCTCTCACAAGACCTCGTGCACCAGAGCCGCACAGCCACACTGTTCGAGAACACCATCGACGACCTGGCGCTCCCGCGGCCCCAGGGCGGCAAACTCGTCGCGCAGCCAGCGCAGGCATTTGCCCTGGTAGGGAAAAG
>JANLQZ010000485.1:0-3578 GCA_031368125.1 Betaproteobacteria bacterium | reverse complement strand
GCCGCGGCAATTGCTCCACTGCTGAAATCGAGGCCCTGCCGCGCCAGCATGCGGCACGCATAACGGCACTGAGTGAGGATGGCACACCGGGTTTTCTGATGCTACTCTGACGATGTTCACTGAATCACCTCGTCGGCCCGCAGCAGCAGCGCTTGTGGGTTCGCCAGGCCCAGCGCCTTGGCAGCCTTCAGGTTGACGATGCGCGCGAACTTGGTCGGCTGCTCCACCGGAAGATCGGCCGGCCTGGCGCCCTTGAGGATCTTGTCGACGTAGCCGGCCGCACGGCGCCAAATGTCGTTGAGGTCCGCGCCGTACGCGATCAGCCCGCCCAGGCCGGCGCAATCGAGGTTCGGGTACATGGCCGGGAGCCGGCTGCTGGCGGCCAACTCGACGCTTCGCCGGCGTTGGGCAACGGCGAGCCCGCCAGCAACCAGCATGGCACCGGACCGCGCCGCTGTGGCCACCCTGAAGGCCGCATCCAGCTCGCCAGGGTCGCGGACTTCGATTGGTAACAGCTTCCACCCGCGCTCCCGCGCAGCGGCTTCGGCCGCTAACAGGATCGGGCGCGCGCTCCGGTCCAAAAGCATGGCCACGGGCGCCCCGCCCGGCACGAGGTCCTTGAGCATCTGGAGTCGCTTGCCCGTGGTCTCGACCGACTGGTTGCTCAGCCCGGTGAAGTTTGTTCCAGGCCGGCCGAGGCTGCGCACCAGACCGCCGCCGACGGGATCGTTGGCGCCGGCCATGACGATGGGGACCGTCGACGTCGCCTGTCTGCGTGCGAGCAGCACCGGCCCCCCCCGGCGACAATCAGGTCCAGGGGCAAGCCGACCAATTCGGCGGCCACGGCAGCGTAGCGTTCGGGCCGGCTGTCGGCGCCGCGGGATTCAGTCGTGAAATGCTCGCCATAGACGTACCCAAGCTCGCGCATGCCGCGCAGCAGCGCTGCGGCGCTGGCGGACCGGGGTTGCGGTCCGAGTACGGAGTCGGCCGTGCCCAAACTGAAGTTGCCAACCCGGTGGACCCTCCCCGCAGGTTGCCCCAGCGCCACCAGCGGTAGCGCACCAGCACCCAGGGCTGCGAAGGCAAAGCCACGACGCGAGATCACCGCCCCACCTCGCCGGCAAGCATACGCAAGGGAGGCCCCGGATCTGCAGGGACAAGGTACATCGGCTCAGCCTCCAAGTTTGTGCCACGCCATCACAGGCACCCCGTTGACCCCGCATCGGCCTCGCCCTCCAACCACCGGCACCCGGGTGGCCGCGACCCTCGTATTCAAACAGCAAATCTATCGCGATGCCATGCTTTTCATGCCAGACAACGCTGCGCTGCGGAATCGTCTGGCCCAGCGCCTGGGCGGCTTGCAGAGTGATCCGCGGCTCGGAGTTGGTCAACGCGACTCAGAACCTCCGAAGGCAAGCCGATGCTGATGCGCTCGGCCTCGTCATGGCGCACCCCCGGCACCAACACGCCCGGAAACAAGTCCCCCGAATTTGACCTTGGCTTCCAGAATATGTATCATTCACGCATACTTTTACAGGCTGAATCCATGGATGCCACTGTTGCTGAACGTGGGCAGATCACGCTGCCCAAGGCCGTGCGCGACGCCCTGGGCCTGACCAAGGGCACGCTGCTCACGGTCGAGCTCGACGGCAGCCGCATCATCCTGCGCAAGAACGCTGATGACGCCGTTTCACGCCTGCGCGGCCGCTTCAAGCTGCCCGCAGGCGTGACCACCGACGACATCATGCGCGAGTTGCGCGGCCGCGCCCCGGGTGACCCGGTCGAACCCTGAACACCGCCCCTTGATCGCGATCGACTCCTCCGTGCTGATCGACCTGCTGGGCGACGGCGAGCGCGCCGACGCCGCCGAAAACAGCCTGCGCCAGGCGCTGACACGCGGCCCGGTGGTGGTGTGTGACGTGGTGGTAAGTGAAGTCGTCTCCGGTCTGGCCAAGTTTGGCAGCGGAGGCGGCGCGTTGCTGGGCGCTCTGGAAGAAGCCGGCATCGCCTATGACGCCGTCGAGTCGCGCGCCGCGGTGCGTGCCGGCGAGATGCAGCGCCGCTACAAGGAACGTCGGCGCAGCGCCGGGTTGCCCGCCGTGGGCGAGCGCATGGTGCCTGACTTCCTGATCGGCGCCCATGCGCTGCTGCAATGCAATGCCCTGATCACGCGTGACGCGGGCTTCTTTCGCAACTATTTCAAGGGCCTCAAGGTCATCGTGCCCAAAGGCTGAAGAGCCGTCATTGAATCACCTCGTCCGCCCGCAGCAGCAGCGCCTGCGGGATGGCCAGGCCCAGCGCCCGGGCGGTTTTAAGGTTGATGACCAGTTCGATCCTGGTCGGCTGTTCGATGGCCAGATCGCCCGGCTTGGCGCCCTTGAGGATCCTGTCCACATAGATCGCGGCACGGCGGAAATTCGCTGCGTTGCTGGGCGCGTACGCCATCAGCCCGCCGGCGTCGGCAAACGCGCGCTCGCCGTAGATCGTCGCAAGCTTGTGCGTGGACGCCAGTTCCACCACGCGCGCGCGCTGGCCGAGAAACATCGCGTCGTTCATCACCAGCAGGGCTCCCGCACCGGCCTGGCCCAGGTGCGCGAAGGCCGCGGTCAATTCACCCGCGCTGGCCGCCTCGACCAGCGTCAGCCTGGCGCCGAGCGCGCGGGCGGTGTCGCCCAGGCGCGCCAGCGCGCGCGGCGCCGGGTTCTCGGGGTTCAGCAGCACACCAATGCGTTTCGCCGGCACCACCTCGCGCAGCAGCTGCAGCCGTTTGCGCGGCAGTTCGCTGCTCAATATCGTCAGCCCCGTGACCGTGCCGCCAGGCTGGGCGCGGCTGCGCACCAGCCCGGCTTCCACCGGGTCGTCGAACAAGGCCACCACGGTCGGCTTGGCCCCGATGGCGTCGCGGGCGGCCAGCGGCGTGGTTTGTGTGTCCACCACCAGTACCTGCACCCCGCGCTGCACCAACTCGCGCGCCAGGTCGGCCAGCCGGGCGGCGGCGCCATCGGCGTAACGCGCTTCGATGGTCAGGTTTTGCCCATCCACATGTCCCAGCTCGCGCAAGCCCTGCCGAAGCGCGTCGACGTTGGCAGGTTCGCGGGATCTGTGTTGCAGGTAGCCGACGCGCGCCACATTGGCTGGTTGCTGCGCCGCAGCGGCACATGGCAGGGCGATGAGACAACAGCTCGCAGCACCTACAAACCGTCGACGTTCGATCATTCGATCACCCTGTCGGCCTGCAGCAGGACGGATTGCGGGATGGTGATACCCAGCGCCTTCGCCGCTTTCAGGTTGACCACCAGTTCAAACAAGGTCGGCTGCTCCACCGGGATGTCGGCCGGCTTGGCACCCCGCAGAACCTTGTCAACCACCAGTGCCGAGCGGCGCAGCAGGTCTGCCTGCGAAGGGGCATACACGAACAGGCCTCCGGAGTCGGCCATGGTGATCGTCAGGCCCAAAGACGCAGCCACCGGGGCGAACTGTTGCTGGGCGAGTCTGCCGCTCGAATCGGCCGGGTCCAGCAGCCGCCCGATGCGTTGCACGCCGGGCAGGATTTCCCGCAGCAACTGGATCCGCTTGGG
>JANLQZ010000470.1:0-2474 GCA_031368125.1 Betaproteobacteria bacterium | reverse complement strand
GCGCGATGACGCTGAACCTGGGTTATGCACGTGAGACCGACGCCGTCACGGGCCTGGCCGTGGACGGCCGGAACAGCGCTTTCGGTGGCCAATTGGTGTACCCGCTGAGCAAGCGTACCAACGTGTATGCTGATTTCCTGGATGGCAAATCGCGCCTGGCTGCTGCGACATCGGCTGCTTCGTCTGCCACTCAACGCAAAAATACCATTTACGGTATTGGCCTGCGCCACGACTTCTAATTCCCGCGCTGGCCCTGGTGCCAGTGTGAGAGTTTGAATTCTCCAAGAGCCCCGCTGTGGCAACACAGCGGGGCTTTTTTCGGCCTCAAATCTCGGCCAATGGTCGCCATACCAGACTGACATCGGCGCCGATGTCATCCAGGCCAGCGGTGAAGCAACCGGCACACAGGCCGGACCGTGCTCGATCGGGCGCGCTGCTGGTGCGGGCAAACTGGACGATCGACCCCGAAAACGCCACTGGCATGATGTAAACCCCCGTATCGGCACCGCCCCGGCTCTGTTAGATTTTGCTGCTGGCCCAACGCGCGCGCGTATCGGCCTTTGCCGAGGCTTTGTTGAGGACCCAGCGGATTCCACTTATCGATGTTTGCCTTCGTTTTGCGTCGCCTGATCCAGGCCGTCGTCGTGATGGTCGTGGTGGCCCTGATTTCCTTCGTGTTGTTCCAGTACGTGGGTGACCCGGTGGTTTTCCTGCTCGGGCAGGATGCGCGGCCGGACCAGATCCTGCAGCTGCGCGCCGACCTCGGGCTCGACCAGCCTTTCTTCGTGCAGTTCTGGCACTTTCTGCTCAATGCGGTGCAGGGCGAGTTCGGCCTGAGCCTGCGCCAGGGCGCCAAGGTGTCGCGCCTGATCGCCGAGCGCCTGCCCGCGACGCTGGAACTGGCGCTGGTCGCAGCGGTGCTGGCACTCGCCATCGGCGTGCCCATGGGTGTCTACGCGGCGCTGCGGCGCGGCAGCTTCCTGAGCCAGCTGTTCATGACGGTCTCGCTGCTGGGTGTCTCATTGCCGACCTTTTTGATCGGCATCCTGCTGATCCTGATGTTCGCCGTCGGGCTGGGCTGGTTCCCCAGTTTCGGCCGCGGTGCGGTGGTGCAGTACGGCTGGTGGAGCAGTGGCCTGTCCACGGCCGACGGCTGGCACCATATCGTGATGCCCGCCATCACGCTGGCCGTATTCCAGTTGACGCTGATCATGCGCCTGGTGCGCGCCGAAATGCTCGAGGTGCTGCGCACCGATTACATCCGCTTCGCCCGCGCGCGCGGGCTGAGCGACCGGGCGATCCACTTCGGGCACGCCCTCAAGAACACGCTGGTGCCGGTGATCACGATCACCGGCTTGCAGCTGGGGCAACTGATCGCGTTCGCGATCATCACCGAGACCGTGTTCCAGTGGCCGGGCATGGGGCTGCTTTTCATCCAGGCCGTTACCTTCGCGGACATTCCCGTCATGGCCGCCTACCTGTGCCTGATCGCGCTGATATTCGTGCTGATCAACCTGGTCGTCGACCTGCTGTATTTTGTGGTCGACCCGCGCCTGCGCCTGGGCCAGGCCGGGGGACATTGATGCAGACTTCCTCACTCAAGGTGCACGGGCGCGCGTTTGCCCATATTGCGGCATTCCACCCCGAGATCACGGCGCTGCGGCGCGACCTGCACAGCCACCCCGAGCTGGGCTTCGAAGAGGTCTACACGGCGGGGCGTGTGCAGCAGGCGCTCAAGGTGTGCGGTGTGGACGAAATCCACACCGGCATCGGCAAGACCGGTGTCGTGGCGGTGATCCGTGGCCGGCGCAACGGCGCCGCCGGCAGCGAAAAAATGCTGGGCCTGCGCGCCGACATGGACGCACTGCCAATGACCGAACACAACGACTTCGGCTGGAAGTCGACCCGGGCCGGCCTGATGCACGGCTGTGGCCACGACGGCCATACGGCGATGCTGGTCGGGGCCGCCCGTTACCTGGCCGAGACGCGCCACTTCGACGGCACGGCGGTGCTGATCTTCCAGCCCGGCGAAGAGGGTTACGCCGGTGCCAAGGCGATGATAGAAGACGGCCTGTTCGAGCGCTTCCCGGTGCAGGCCGTCTACGGCATGCACAACTGGCCCTCGATGCGGCCCGGCACCATCGGCATCAACCCCGGGCCGATGATGGCGGCGGCCGACCGCATCACGATCGAGATCACCGGCCGCGGCGGGCACGGCGCGCACGCCTACCAGACCGTGGATCCGGTGCTGGTGGCGGCGCACATCATCACCGCCGTGCAGAGCATCGTGTCGCGCAACGTGCGCCCGGTCGACAGCGCGGTGATCAGCCTGGGCGCCATGCGCGCCGGTGAGCTGGGCGCCATGAGCGTGGTGCCGGACAGCGCCACGCTGGTCGGTACGGTGCGCACCTTCAGCCCGCTGGTGCAGGCGCTGGTGGAGCGGCGTCTGCACGAGTTGTGCCAGGCCGTGGCGC
>JANLQZ010000419.1:0-6264 GCA_031368125.1 Betaproteobacteria bacterium | reverse complement strand
CATGCTGAACACCGTGGTACCTGGTGGCCTGCGCTCCACCAGCACCGACACCACTTCCGGAATCACATCGCCGGCGCGGCGCACCACCACCGTGTCGCCGACCCGCACATCCTTGCGCCGGGCCTCGTCCTCGTTGTGCAGCGTGGCATTGGTCACCGTGACGCCGCCCACGAACACCGGCGCGAGCTTGGCAACCGGGGTGAGTTTGCCGGTGCGACCGACCTGCACCTCGATGCCAAGCACAGTCGTGAGCTGCTCCTGCGCCGGGTACTTGTGCGCCACGGCCCAGCGCGGTTCGCGCGTCACAAAACCAAGGCGCTGCTGCAACGCCAGGTCGTTGACCTTGTACACCACGCCGTCGATGTCGAAACCGAGCGTCTCGCGCTGGCGTCCGATGTGTTCGTGGTAGGCCGACAGCTCGGCGGCGCCGGTGGCGATGGCAACCAGGTCGCAGACCGGAAAGCCCCAGTTGCGCAACTGCTGCAGCAACTCGAAGTGGGTCACAAAGACCGGCCCACCCTGCTGCGGCGGTGTCATCTGGCCCACGCCATAGGCAAAAAAACTCAACGGCCGCCGGGCCGCGATGGCCGGGTCGAGATGGCGCACCGCGCCGGCCGCGGCATTACGCGGGTTGACAAAGGTTTTTTCTCCCTTCGCTCCAGCCAGGATCTTTGCCGCCTGCGCCCGGTTCAGGGCGTCGAAGTCGTCGCGCCGCATATAGACCTCGCCGCGCACCTCGAGCACGTCCGGCGCGTCGTCGGGAAGGCGCAACGGGATCTGCCCGATGGTGCGCACGTTTTGGGTCACGTTCTCGCCGGTCTCGCCGTCGCCGCGCGTCGCCGCCACCACCAGCACGCGCGACTCGTAGCGCAGGTTCATCGCCAGACCGTCGAATTTCGGCTCTGCCACGTACTCCACGGCCGGTTCGGTGGCCTCAAGCCCCAGCTCGCGCATGACCCGTGCGTCGAAGTTGACCGCGCCACTGGCTTGGGTGTCGGTTTCGGTGCGGATGCTGAGCATCGGCACCGCATGCCGCACACTGGCGAACTGCGCCAGTGGCTTGCCCCCGACGCGCTGCGTCGGCGAATCGGGCGTCACGAGTTCGGGAAAATCTGCCTCGAGCTGCTGCAGTTCCTGGAACAGCCGGTCGTATTCCGCGTCCGGCAACACGGGCGCGTCCAGTACGTAGTAGTGGTGCGCATGCCGGTGCAGTTCGGCGCGCAGCCACTTGGCGCGTTCGCGCTCGGCCCGGTCCGGGTCGCAGCGGGAATCTGGCAACACCATCGGCGTCTTCGCAGCTCGGGCCGGAGGCGACCGGCGTCAGGAAAACAAGCGCCGCGCGAGCGCCGAGCCGGCCGCCAGGTCACGCTGCTCGAGCGTGTCGTACAGGCCTTCGAGTTCGGAGCCGATCAGGTCCATGGCGTCGCGCGCCAGCGGTCGCCCGTTGTCGTCGGTGATGGTGCCGTCCATGGCTTGCGCCAGGTTGGTGGCCGCTTCGCGCAAGCGCACGAAGGGTTGCTCGCTGCGATCCACGTGCGCCACGTCCAGCGACAGCGTGACCTCACGGATGGCCGCCTGCGCCGGGTCGTCGGCCAGCGCCGCCTGGGTGTCGAAACCGAGGCCCAGCACCGGCGGCATTCCCGGCTCGCGCGCGGCGAGCACCATGCGCCCGGGCATTGCACCGGCCACGAACCCCAGTCGCGCCGCATGTTGCTGCACATACCCGGGGCTCCAGGCGGCACTACGCGCGCGCAGGGTGAACCCCAACTGCGCATCGTGCCCGTTCGCGAACTGGTCCAGTTCCCGGGCCCGCGCTACTTCCTCGAGCATCTCGGGGAAATCGGCGGTGCCGTTCACGGCGTCGCAGAACTCCTGCGCCTTGACCACGAATTCCGAATACTCGATCTCGTTGAGCGCGCCCAGGCGATTGGCCAACTGCACCCCGGCCTGGAACGCCGAATAACGCTGGCCCGGCATCGGGGTTTCCCACTGGCGGCTGAGCGCGTTCAAACCCTCGACGGCGAATGGTTTGCTGCCGGCCCGGCGGGTCGGGGGCATGGCGGCCAGCGCGGCATCGCCGGAAACCAGGCCGTCCAGCGCGATCGGCGCGATCACGTCGATCAGGGCGTCCATGCCGGCCTTCTTCTCCGGCGCCGGTATCGGGAAGCTGTCCATTGCGAAAGAATCGGGTTCCAGCCGCGGTTCGATGCCGGCACCACCCGCCGACCTGGTGTTGTCTGCCGGATCCGGGGCCGGCTGTTTGGGCGCCAGCTTGCGCGCGGACCACGCGCCGTGCGCGACCACCGCCGCAAGCACAACGCCCCCCGCGACTGCCAGCCCGATTTGCAGCGTACTCATGCCGCTTCAGTCCACTTCCGCCAGCGACACGGCCACATCCATGTCGACCGCCACGATACGCGAGACGCCCTGTTCCTGCATGGTGACTCCAATCAGCTGTTCGGCCATTTCCATTGCGATCTTGTTGTGGCTGATGAACAGAAACTGCGTGTCGCGGCTCATGCTCGTCACCAGTTTGGCATAACGCTCGGTGTTTGCGTCGTCCAGCGGCGCATCGACCTCGTCGAGCAGGCAGAACGGCGCCGGATTGAGCTGGAAGATCGCGAACACCAGCGCAATCGCGGTCAGCGCCTTTTCGCCCCCGGACAGCTGGTGGATGGTCTGGTTCTTCTTGCCGGGCGGCTGCGCGATGACCTGCACGCCGGAGTCCAGGATCTCGTCGCCCGTGATCACGAGCCGGGCGTTGCCACCGCCGAACAGCTCGGGGAACATCTTGCCGAAATGCGTGTTCACGGTGTCGAAGGTGGCCGACAGCAGTTCGCGCGTCTCGCCGTCGATCTTGCGGATCGCGTCTTCCAGCGTCGTCATGGCCTCGTTGAGGTCGGCCGACTGCGCGTCGAGGAACTGCTTGCGCGCGCGCGCGGTGGACAACTCCTCGAGTGCGGCCAGGTTGACGGCGCCCAGTGCAAGCACCTCGGCATGGAGCCGGTCGATGGCGCCCTGCAGGCCACCCAGGCGCACGTTGCCCTGTTCGATCGAGGCCGCCAGCGGTTCGAGCTCGGCGTGGGCATCTCCGAGCAGCTGCTGGTATTGCTCGCAGCCCAGCCGCGCCGCCTGTTCCTTGAGCTGGAAGTCGGTGATGCGCTGGCGCAGCGGGTCGAGCTCGCGCTCGAGCAGCAGCCGGCGCTCGTCACTGGAGCGCAGCTTGGCGGTGAGGTCGTCGTATTCACTGCGTTTGCCCGCCAGCGCGCGCTCGCGCTCGAGCTTGAGCGCGAGTGCGTCCTGCAGTCCGGCCTGCGCGGCGGCGTCGGTCAACCGAGACAACTCGTCGCGCGCCTGGTGCCGCTCGGTCAGCAGCGCCAGCGTCTGTTGCGCCGCCGTCTCCACCGCACGCGCGAGCTCGCCCTGGCGCGCCACCAGGCTGCGCAGCGCGAATTCGGCTTCCTGCGCCCGGCGCTCGACCGAACGCTGCTGCTCGCGGCCTTCAGCCAGACGGCGTTCGGCCTGCATCACGCGATCTTCGAGTTGGACCTGGCGCTCCTGGGTGTCGGCCAGCTGCATGTCGAGTTCCTCGAAGCGGCCCTCGGCCGTGGCGCGACGCTGCTGCAGGTCGAGCAGTTGTGCCTCGAGTTCGCCCAGGTCGCTGTCGAGTTGCGTCTTGCGCACCCGGGCCTGTTCGGCCATCTGGCGCAGCCGTTGCGTCTCGACCTGCAGTTCATGGGCCCGGCTCTGGCTGGCGGCGGCTTCGCGCCGCAGCTGTACCAGGCTTTGCGAGCCCTGGGCGTAGTCCGCCTCCGCACGCACGAGGCCCTGGCGGGACTGGTCGCAGATCAGCACCTGCGCGCGCAGCTGCCGGTCGAGGTTTTCCATTTCCTGCGCCCGAGCCAGCAGCCCCGCCTGCTCCGAGTCGGGCGCATAGAAGCTCACACTGTGGGCTGTGATGGCGTGCCCGGCGGCCACGTAGATCGTCTCGCCGACCTGCAGTTGCGCCCGCCGGGCCAATGCTTCCTCCAGACTGGCGGCGACAAAACAGCCCTGCAGCCAGGCCCGCAGCACCGCGCTCTGGCCCGCGTCGTTGAGTCGCAGCAGGTCGGCCAGGCGTGGCAGCGCCGCGCTCTGTTCCGGTGCAGCGGCCGGTGGCGGGCTGAAAAAGCTCAACTTTGCGGGTGGGGCATCGTGCTCGAAGGCCCGCACCATGTCCAGCCGCGACACTTCAAGCGCCGACAGCCGCTCGCGCAGCGCAGCCTCGAGCGCATTCTCCCAACCGGCTTCGACATGGATCCTGCTCCACAGCCCCGCCAGCTGGTCGAGCCCGTGTTTGCCGAGCCAGGGGCGCAGCTTGCCGTCGGTCTTGACCTTGTCCTGCAGCGCCTTGAGCGCTTCGAGCCGGGCCGACAGGGTCGCCTGGCGCGACGACTCCAAGTTCACCGACT
The DNA here is from genome assembly GCA_031368125.1 of Betaproteobacteria bacterium. Classification (GTDB taxonomy): domain Bacteria; phylum Pseudomonadota; class Gammaproteobacteria; order Burkholderiales; family Burkholderiaceae_C; genus CAISIP01. Next base: position 1,813 of record JANLQZ010000419.1, on the reverse strand, counting down.
GTTGCTGGGTCCGGCGCGCATCCTCGAGTGCGGGCAGCGCGTCCTGGACCTCGTGCATGCGCGCGTCGGCCACTGCGGCCGCTTCCGTGGCCTGTTCGAGCTGCGCCTGCAGGCTGTCGAGCACGGCCTGCTCGGGCGCGTCGAGCGCCTTCTGGTCGGCTCCGAGCCGCTCGCGCCGGCTGCCGAGCTGGCGGAACTGCTCCTCGACGCTGCGTTGTTCCGCCGCCAGCACCTGGATCTGCTGCTGGACCTGGGTGACGGCGGCCCGTTGCTCCGTGGCCGCCAACTGGGCCACACGCAACGCCTCTTCGAGTGCGGGCAACTGCTGCGCATGGTCGTCGACCTGCGCGGCCAGCACCGCATTTTCTTCCTGCGCCTGGCCATCTTGCTGCGCCAGCCTCGCGAGTTCGGTTTCGGCGTCGGACTTGCGTGCGCTCCACTGGTTGTCCTGTTCAAGCAGGCTCGCCAGCCGCTGTTCCACGCGGTGGCGCCCCTCCACGACGAAGCGGATTTCGGCCTCCAGGCGCCCGACCTCGGTGCTGGCCTCGTACAGCAGTCCCTGCGCCTGGTTGACCTGGTCGCCAGCGGTGTAATGGGCCTGGCGCACGGTCTCGAGGTCGGCCTCGATATGGCGCAGGTCGGCCAGACGGCTTTCCATGGCGTTGCGCGCGCTCTCGGCGTCGATCTTGACCCGCGCCTGCTCGGCCTGGGCCTCCGCCAGTTTGAGGTACCAGAGCTGGTGCTGCTTGAGTGTGACGTCGGCCTGCAGCGTCTTGTACTTCTGCGCTACCTCGGCCTGCTTTTCCAGCTTGTCGAGGTTGGCGCCGAGCTCGCGCAGGATGTCCTCGACGCGTGTCAGGTTTTCGCGCGTATCGCTCAAGCGGTTTTCGGTTTCGCGTCGGCGCTCCTTGTATTTCGACACACCGGCGGCCTCTTCCAGGAACAGGCGCAGTTCCTCGGGTTTGGACTCGATGATTCGGCTGATGGTGCCCTGGCCGATGATCGCGTAGGCGCGCGGCCCCAGCCCGGTGCCCAGGAAAACGTCCTGCACATCGCGCCGGCGCACCGGCTGGTTGTTGATGTAGTAACTGCTGGTGCCGTCGCGCGTGAGCACGCGCTTGACGGCAATCTCGGCGAACTGGCCCCATTGGCCGCCGGCCCGGTGGTCCGAATTCTCGAACACCAGTTCGACACTTGCACGGCTGGACGGCTTGCGCGTCGTGGTGCCGTTGAAGATCACATCCTGCATCGACTCGCCACGCAGTTCGCTGGCGCGACTCTCGCCCAACACCCAGCGCACCGCGTCCATGATGTTCGACTTGCCGCAGCCGTTGGGCCCCACCACGCCCACGAGCTGGCCCGGCAAAAGGAAATTGGTCGGCTCCGGGAACGATTTGAAACCGGATAACTTGATCGAGTTGAGGCGCACGGGAGACTTACACCAAGTGGTTGAAACGGGCGGCGAACATGAGGAAAAAAGGACTTGGCACAGTCCACGGGACAGTGCGAGATGATACCTTGTCACCCCGGCGCGGCGGCCGCGCCGCATGCCCCCGGCCGCTGTGCCAGCGCGGGCGCCGTGGTAGCATCGTTTCGCCTAAAAAGTATCCCTCGCGGGTGTTGTACGCGCCTGCCAACCACTCGATCGGGGACCAAGATGAAACGCATGGACGAAATTGACGATCCGCGCCGCCTGATGTTGATCCGTGCGCTTACGGCCGGGCTGCTGGGCACCGGGCTTTCAGGCGTGCAGGCGATCACCTTCGGCATCTTCGGCAGCCGTCCCAAAAAGCTGCCGGAGGGCCAGTCGATC